>DASUTC010000137.1 GCA_036374795.1 Herpetosiphonaceae bacterium | reverse complement strand
GGATCGGGGATCGGGGCTGGGGGATCAGGGGAGGTTGCCCCGATCCCCGATCCCCGATCCCTGATCGCTGACATGCGCACGTACCTGCATGATCGCGTACCTGCCTACATGGTGCCGGGCGCGTTTGTGGTGCTCCCAGCGCTGCCGCTGACGCCCAACGGCAAGCTCGATCGCGACGCGCTGCCCGCACCCGGAGCCATTCCCACCCCTGATCCCCCTGTTGCCCCGCGCACCCCGGTGGAGCAGACGCTCGCCGCGATCTGGACGGCGGTGCTGGGGCTGCCCCAGGTCGGCATCCACGATAACTTCTTCGCGCTCGGCGGCGACTCGATCCTCAGCCTCCAGATCGTCGTGCGGGCCAGACAGGCCGCCGTGCACCTGACTCCCAGGCAGCTCTTCGAGCACCCGACGATCGCCGATCTGGCTACGGTGGCGAATACTACGACGGCGGTCACGGCTGAGCAAGGGCTGGTCGTCGGCGATGTGCCGCTCACACCCATCCAGCGCCGCTTCTTCGATCAGCAGCGCGCGCCACAGCACTGGAATGAGGCTATCCTGCTCAGCGTCACCCAACCCCTCGCCGTGGACACGTTGCGCGACGCGGTCGTCTGCCTGCTCCGGCACCACGACGCGCTGCGGCTGCGCTATGCACGCCTTGACCAGGGCTGGCAGCAGATGATCGTGGATGATGTCAGCCCTCCCCTGACGGTGCTCGATCTGTGCGAGCTGGCGGCCGACGAGCAGCAGCGCGCGCTGCAAGCCGAGGTGCAGCGCGCGCATCAGAGCCTCGATCTGGTCAACGGTCCGCTCCTGCGCCTCGTGTATGCTCAGTACGCTCCTCCCCAGCGCGCGCGATTGCTGCTGGTGATCCATCATCTCGCGGTCGATGGTGTCTCCTGGCGCGTGCTGCTGGACGATCTCCAGACGGCGTACCTGTACCTGGCGCAGGGTCAGGCCGTGCGCCTGCCGCGCAAGACTACCTCATTCCAGCACTGGGCGCGGCGCCTCCAGGCCTATGCCCAGACCGACGCCATACGCGCCGAGCGGGCCTTCTGGACCGATCCGGCGTGGGCAGAGGCGGCTGCCCTGCCGCGTGACCATGACCTGGGTCCGAACACCGTCGCCGCCAGTGAGTATCTCAGCGTTGCGCTGAGCGCGGCTGAAACCCACGCCCTGCTGCATCAGGTGCCGCGCACCTATCGCACGCAGATTAACGATGTGCTGCTGACGGCGTTAGCCCAGGCGCTGACGGGGTGGACGGCACGGAATACCGTGCTGATTGAGCTGGAAGGGCACGGGCGCGATGAGCTGTTCGAGGATGTCGATCTGTCGCGCACGGTCGGCTGGTTGACGAGCTTCTATCCGGTGCGCTTGCAGCTCGAACCCGGCATGGAGCCGGGTCCGGCGCTCAAGACCATCAAGGAGCAGCTGCGGGCGATCCCCCGGCACGGCCTCGGCTATGGCCTGCTGCGCTATCTCCGCGGTGACACTGCCCTGGCAGCGCCGCCCCAGGCTGAGTTGAGCTTTAACTATCTCGGCCAGCTCGATCACGTGCTCACGGGCGACGGGCTGTTTCAGCTAGCGCCGGAGTCGCCTGGCATGCCCCTGAGTCCCGCAGCCCATCGCTCTCATCTGCTCGATGTCGTGGCGCGCACAACGGGCGGCCAGCTCCAGATCTTGTGGTTCTACAGCGCTAATACGCACCGGCGTGAGACGATTCGTGGCCTGGCGGATTCCTGTGTCTCGGCGCTGCGCGCATTGATCGCTCACTGCCAACAGCCGCATGTGGGCGGCTACACGCCCTCGGACTTCCCGCTGGCCCGGCTGACACAGCACGAGTTGGACCAGGTCGTGGGAGCGGATCGGCAGGTGGAACGTGTCTACCCGCTCACGCCGCTCCAGCAGGGTCTGCTCTTTCATGCGCTCTACGCACCGCAGAGCGGTGCGTATATCGTGCAGGTTGGCCTCCGCTTCACAGGCACGCTGGATGTGTCCGCACTCCAGCGTGCCTGGCAGCAGGTCGTCGCGCACCATGCGATCTTGCGCACGGCCTTCCTCTGGGGGCGCGTCGCCACGCCGCATCAGGTGGTCCGCTGCCAGCTCGACGTCCCCTTTACCATCCGTGACTGGCGCGCAGCGACCGGAGACGAGCAGCAGCGCCAGCTCGATGCCTGGCGCGCTGCCGATCGCGCCGCTGGCTTTGATCTCACATCCGCGCCCCTCCTCCGGGTCCATCTGTTTTGGCTCGACGATACGACCTGGGAGTGCGTCTGGACTCATCATCACCTGATCCTGGATGGCTGGAGCCTGCCGCTGGTGCTCCGCGATCTGCTGACCTGCTACGCGGCTGCCTGCGAGGAGCACCCACCGCGCTTGGACCGTCCCCGGCCCTATGAAGACTACCTTGCCTGGCTTCAGGAGCAGGATCAGTCCGCCGCCGAAGCCTACTGGCGCACGGCCTTGGCCGGGATCGCGGCGCCCACGCCGCTGGGCATCGATCGGCCTGTCGGCGTCGGCCACACGCCCACCTACGCCGAGCGGACGGTGCAGATGCCGTCGGCGACCACGCAGGCCCTGCAGCGGCTCGCCCGCCAGGAGCACCTGACCTTGAATACAGTGATGCAGGCGGCGTGGGCGCTGCTGCTGAGCCGCTATAGCGGCAGCGCTGATGTCGTGTTTGGAACGGTGGTCGCCGGTCGGCCCGCGGATGTGCCGGGCGTGGAGCAGATGGTCGGCATGTTCATCAACACCTTGCCGCGCCGGGTCCGCCTGCCGCCGACGATGACGCTGCGGCACTGGCTGGCAACGCTCCAGCGCGAGCAGGCGGAGCTGCGGCGCTACGAGTACAGCGCGCTGCCGCAGGTGCAGGCATGGAGCGCGATACCCCCCGGTACGCCGCTCTTCGAGAGCCTGTTTGTCTTCGAGAACTATCCGCTCGTGGGGCTCCACGCCGCGTCCCAGGCACTGAGGGCTGTCGCTCCGCTGCAGGTCGAGCAACTGCCGGTGGTGCAGCAGGCGCATTATCCGCTGAGCCTGCTGGTCATTCCAGCGGCGCAGCTCACGCTCCAGTGCTCGTTCGATCAGAATCGGGTGACGCCAGCGGTGGCGCAACGGCTGCTGGGCCACCTCCAGGTGGTGCTCGATGCGCTGCTGACCGACCTCGATCAGCCGCTTGCCCAGGTGCCGCTGCTGACGGATCGGGAGCGCGAGCAGATGCTTGTGGCGTGGAACGCGACGCAGGCGGAGTATCCGCGGCACGTCTGCATGCACGATGTGTTCACGGCGCAGGCGGAGCAGACACCCGACGCGCCGGCACTGATCGCCGGTGACGGACAGATGACCTATGGCGAGCTGAACCGACGGGCCAACCAGCTGGCGTGGTACCTCCGCGCACGCGGCGTCAGCGCCGAGGCGCGCGTCGCCATCTGCCTCGATCGCTCGCCGGAGATGATCGTGGGGCTGCTGGGCGTGCTGAAGGCGGGCGGCTGCTACGTGCCGCTCGACCCGGCCTATCCCGCCGAGCGTCTGCACGCCATCTTGCAGGAGGCACAGGTATGCGTGCTCCTCACCACGCAGCGCCTCGTCGCACGTCTGCCCAGCCACACAGCGCCGGTGGTCCGGCTTGATCTGGACTGGATGGCGATTGCGCGCGAGCGTAGCGATACCCTCACTAGCGGGGTGCAGCCCGATCATCTGGCATACGTCATCTACACGTCGGGCTCGACGGGACAGCCCAAGGGCGTGATGATTGCACACCGGGGGCTGTGTAACCTGGCGACCGCACAAATTCGCGCCTTTGGCGTCACGTCCGAGAGCCGGGTGCTGCAATTCGCCTCGCTCGGCTTCGACGCCTCGGTTTCCGAGATCTGGATGGCGCTCCTGGCAGGAGCTACCCTCTGCCTGGGTCCGCGCGATACTCCGTCGTCAGGCGTTGCCGCCCTGGATCTGCTGCGCGAGCAGGCGATCAGCATCGCCACGCTGCCGCCCTCGCTGCTGGCGGTGCTCTCACCTGCCGACTTCCCGGCGCTCCGCACCGTCATTGCGGCAGGCGAGACGTGCCCGGCGCATGTCGTCGAGCGCTGGGCAACCCCTGGACGGTGCTTCTTCAACGCCTACGGCCCGACCGAGGCGTCGGTCTGCGCGACGATCGCCGCGTGCCACGCCTCCGCCGATCAGCCGCCGATTGGTCATGCGATCGCCAACGCGCAGGTATACGTGCTTGACAAGAATCTTCAGCCGCTGCCGGTAAGTGTCATCGGCGAGGTCTATATCGGCGGGGTGGGCCTGGCGCGCGGCTATGACCGGCGTGTGGATCTGACCGCCGTCACGTTCATCCCCGATCCGTTCGGTCGAACACCGGGCGCGCGGCTCTACCGGACGGGCGATCTGGCCCGTCTTCGTGAGGACGGCGCGCTCGACTTCATCGGACGGATCGACCGGCAGGTCAAGCTGCGCGGCTACCGCATCGAGCCGGGCGAGATCGAGGCCATGCTTCAGCAGCATCCCGCCGTCTGCGCGGCGGCGGTCGTCGTCCGTGGCGATACGCTGGTTGCGTATGTCGTCGGAGAACAGCGTGGTGACGGGCCTGAGCGGGCGTCCGGCACCAGGGAAGCTCGAACCGTGCAACGTGGCATATGGCACACGGAGCTGCAGGCATTCCTGCGGGAGCGCTTGCCCGCATACATGATCCCCGATTCCGTGGTGCCGCTCGACACGCTGCCGCTCACACTCCATGGAAAAGTCGACCGCGGGCACCTGCTGGCACGTAGCCCGGAGCGACTGGTGCTGGAGCGGCATGTTGTTGCACCGAGGACCGAGGTTGAGGAAACGATCGCCCGGATCTGGACCAGCGCGCTGCACCTCGATCGGGTAAGCATCCATGACAACTTCTTTGACCTGGGTGGAAGCTCATTGCTGGCTATCCACATCCATACCGAGCTATGCCAGACCTTCAACAACCATATCTCATTGGTCGAGATGTTCCGCCACCCGACGATCAGCGGGCTGTCTCGCTATTTTTCGCAGGACCAGGCTCCACCAGAGAGCTCCGAGCATGGCTACGAGCCCGACCAGCGCACCAGGCAGCGGATCGAGGCACTTAATAGCCGGGAAAAACGACGAAAGGACCAGGTATGAGTGCTCCTACATCGCGTGAGTCAGTCGGGTCGATACCGGGAATTGCCATTGTTGGCATGGCCGGTATGTTTCCGGGAGCCAAGAATATTGACCAGTTCTGGGACAACCTGAAGAACGGCATCGAGTCGGTTTCGTTCTTCTCCGACCGTGAACTGCTGGATACCGGCGTCGATCCGGGGTTGCTCAGCAACCCCGATTATGTTAAAGCATCGGCGATCTTGGACGACATCGACCGATTCGACGCAGCATTCTTTGGGTTCAATCGGCGTGACGCCGAGCTGATGGACCCGCAGCAGCGCCTCTTCCTTGAGTGTGCCTATACGGCGCTCGACCATGCCGGGTATACCTCGGAAACCTATGCAGGGCTGATCGGTGTGTATGCAGGTGTCGGACCCAACACCTACCTGCATCATATTCTCTCACATCCGGAGCTAGTGCGCACGCCTGGCCTGTATCATATTGGTCTTGGCAACGAGAAAGACTTTCTTGCCACCCGCCTGGCGTATGCACTGAACTTGAAAGGGCCAAGCACCACGGTGCAGAGTGCGTGCTCGACATCGCTCGTCGCCATCCACCTTGCCTGTCAGAGCTTGCTCAACTTTGAGTGCGACCTGATGCTCGCCGGAGCAGCCTCCGTTCGGGCAAACCAGCAAGCGGGCTACCTGTATCAAACCGGTAGCATCTATGCGCGCGACGGCCATTGCCGGGCGTTCGATGCGCGCGCGACCGGCACGATCGCTGGAAGCGGGGTTGGCGTCGTGGTGCTGAAGCGATTAGCAGATGCGCTCGCGGATGGTGATTGTATTCACGCGATCATCAGAAGCTCGGCGATTAATAATGACGGCGCGCGCAAGGTCGGCTTCACCGCTCCCAGCCAGGATGGGCAAGCCGCGGTGATCGCAGAGGCGATCTCGCTGGCCGGGGTTGACCCCGAAACCATCGGTTATATCGAGACGCACGGAACCGGGACGATCCTGGGTGATCCGATCGAAGTCGCAGCGCTCAATCAAGCATTTCGCCGCAGCACCGCCAGACGACATGCTTGCGCGATCGGTTCTGTTAAAACGAATATCGGCCATCTTGATGCCGCAGCGGGGATCGCGGGCCTGATCAAGACCGTGTTGGCGCTTAAGCACAGGCACATTCCGGCGACGTTGAACTTCGAGCAGCCTAATCCTCAGATAGATTTCGCCGACGGCCTCTTCTACGTCAATACGACGCTCACAGCATGGCCGCGCCGCGAGCATCCCCGCCGGGCCGGCATCAACTCGTTTGGGATAGGCGGCACCAACGCACATCTTATCCTTGAAGAAGCGCCCGCCGTCGAGCGTCCTCCAACATCGCGGGCGGCTCATCTGTTACCGCTTTCGGCGAAAACACCGACGGCGCTCGAAGCCGCGGTGCGCAACCTCGCCGAGTATCTCTCCCAGCATCCTCAGATCGATCCGGCTGATGTGGCCTCCACGCTCCAGGTCGGTCGGAGGGCGTTCTCCCATCGCACGATGCTGGTGTGCCGCGATACCCGAGAGGCGATCGAGGTGCTGCAACGTCGCGATCCGCAGCGGCTCTTGAGCCGTATCGCCGAGGAGCGCCAACGATCGGTTGCCTTTCTCTTCCCGGGACAGGGAGCGCACTATCCTGCCATGATGCGAGAGCTCTACCGAGCGGAGCCCATCTTCCGTAGCTCCGTCGATCGTTGTGCAGAGCTGCTCAAACGACACCTTGGCCTGGATCTGCGAGACGTTCTCTACCCATCCGCTGCCCACGCAGCGGCATCAGCACAGCTCAGCCAAACCTCGATTGCTCAGCCAGCGCTCTTTGTGGTGGAATACGCGCTGGCACAGCTCTGGCAAGCGTGGGGGATTGTGCCTCAGGCGATGCTCGGCCATAGCCTTGGTGAGTATGTTGCCGCATGTATCGCTGGCGTCTTTTCGCTGGAAGATGCGCTGATGCTGGTCGCAGTGCGCGGGTGCTTGATGCAGAATCTGCCGCGTGGGGCCATGCTGGCGCTGCCCCTCGCCGAATCCGAGGTGCGACCGCTGCTGCATCGCGTGTCCATGTCGGATGGCCGGCATCTTTCGCTCGCGGCGACGAACGGGCCGACGACGTGTGTGGTTGCGGGATCAGAAGATGCGGTTACGGCCCTGGCCCGGCAGCTCAAGGAGCGCGGGATCGAATCGCAGCCGGTATCTGTGTCGCATGCGTTTCACTCATCGATGATGGAGCCTATGGTCGAGCCGTTCCTGGCAACGATGAGACAGGTACCGCTGCATCCACCTCAGATTCCGTACATCTCGAACATCACCGGCACCTGGATCACGGCAGCGGAGGCCACGGACCCCACGTACTGGGCCAGGCATCTCCACCAGACGGTGCGATGTGCCGAGGGGATGAGGATGCTCTGCCAACGGGAGCATCAGGTCTTGCTGGAAGTTGGTCCGGGGCACACGCTCGCCAGCCTGGCGAGACGCCATCCAGCCAGATCGGACGATCAGATCGTGCTGACGTCGATCGGGAAGCCCGGCGTAGAGCACGCCGATACTACCGCCATCCTTCGGACGCTCGGCCAGCTGTGGCTTGCAGGAATCGCCGTGAACTGGACGGGTCTGCACGCCGAAGCAGGCCATCGACGAGTTCCGCTCCCAACCTACCCGTTCGAGCGAGAGCGCTACTGGATTTCAGCCGCCCATCACGGGCATCCTTCGGTGCTTGATCGGCAGCCTTCGATGTCCGCAGTACAGCGCACAGCCCAGCCTGCCCCCACACGGCGCGCCGCCATCCTGGCAACGCTTGGGATGGTGATCAACCGTCTGACAGGCGTCGATCCCGACGCGCTCGATATGCATCAGGCATGGTTTGATGCGGGCGTCGACTCCCTGCTGCTCATTCAACTCAATCAGGCGATCCATGATACATGGGGCATCCGGCTCTCGCTAGCGCAACTGTTGGAAGACTATCCTACACTCGATCGCGTCGCCGACTACATCGATCAGATGGTACCACGACCGGAGGATCAGCCTGCGGTGCGCTCAGACAGCACGCCACCGACCGCGCCGCAGCCGGCACCCGCGTATGAGGCGGCTGTCGGCGGCGCTGTCGCGGCCTTGCACGCGGCAGCGCCCGATGCCGACAGCGCCCTGGAGCGGGTGATCTCCCAGCAGCTTCACCTGATGGCGCAGCAGCTGGACATGCTCAAGCACCTGCACACCACCGGCATCCAGGCGACTCACGATCGGGTGCTCCCATCTGGCGCACCTCCTGCTCCCCCGGCAGCGCCGCAGAGCGGCTCCCGCACCACCGCGCCTGCGCCGTTTGTGCCGCACCAGCCCCTAATGCCTCACAGCAGGCTCCAGTTCACCGAGCAGCAGCAGCGCTACCTTGCAGACTTCGTTGCCCGCTACACCCGGCGCACCCGGCGCTCGAAAGACCTGGCCCAGCACTACCGTCCCGTGCTCGCTGATAGCCGTTGGACAGCGGCCTTTCGTCTGGCCTGGAAAGAGCTTGTCTATCCGATCACGGGAGAGCGCTCGGCTGGCGCGCGCCTCTGGGACGTCGACGGCAACGAGTATGTGGACTTTACGATGGGTTTCGGCGTCCACCTATTCGGACATGCGCCGCCCTTTATTATCGCGGCGCTCGAAGAGCAGCTTCGCAGCGGCGTGCCGCTGGGTCCTCAGAGCCCGCTTGCCGGTGAGGTCGCGCATCTGATCCGGGCGCTGACGGGCGCTGAGCGCGTCGCCTTCTGCAACTCGGGAACCGAGGCGGTGATGGGCGCGCTACGGATTGCGCGCACTGCTACCAGGCGCACGAAGGTAGCCTGCTTCGCGGGCTCGTACCACGGCTGGGCGGATGGAACTCTGGCCCGACAGACCACGACCGACGGCCACCTGCCAGCGATTCCCAGCGCGCCGGGAGTACCACCCCACGCCGTCGAAGACCTCCTGGTCCTGCCCTATGACCATCCTGATGCGCTCGACACGATTCGCGCCCATGCCCACGAGCTTGCCGCGGTGTTGGTCGAGCCGGTTCAGAGCCGCCGCCTGGATCTCCAGCCTGCTGCCTTCCTTCGTGCCCTCCGAGCGCTTACCGAGCAGGCCGGGATCGCCCTGATCTTTGATGAGATGGTGACTGGATTTCGGATTCACCCCGGCGGGGCGCAGGCGTGGTTCGGCATCCGGGCGGATATCGTCACGTATGGCAAGATCGTCGGCGGCGGCCTGCCGATAGGCGTGATCGGAGGTAAAGCGGCCTACATGGATGCCGTTGATGGCGGCATGTGGAGCTACGGAGACGACTCGTATCCACAGGCCGAAAAAACAATGTTTGCGGGCGCCTTCTTCAAGCATCCGCTGACGATGGCCTCGGCCCTGGCGGTCCTCAAGCACATCACAGCGCAGGGACCGGCCCTCCAAGAAGCATTGAATCGCAGGACAGCCGCGCTGGTTGCGACCCTGAACCGCTTCTTTCAGGCCGAGCACGTCCCGTTGCACGTGGTCCACTTTGGATCGGTATTTCGTTTCACGATGCCCGATGCGGCGCACCACCTGGAGCTGTTCAGGTATCACCTGACGCACCAGGGCATTCATACCTGGGAAGGCGGCAATTTCTTTCTTTCGACGGCTCATAGCGATGCAGAGAGTGAGCATCTGATCCGGTCGGTCAAGGATACGATTGCCGATCTGCGCCGTGGTGGTTTCCTCTCGGAGGTACCGCCCAAAGCCGGGGCGGGCGTAGAACGATCCATCCCGATCGACCGTCATGACGCCGCCATGCCCGCTGCCGCCCTCCGATCGGTTTCGGGTGCGCACCTGAGCGCCCTGCCCGAAGCACGGCGCGTCCGTGCCCGGAGCGGTGCCGGAGCGGCAACCGCAGCCGAACAGACGCGCTGCCGGGATCTGGAGTTCAGCCTGTACTATTTTGGCAACTACCCGGCGGCCTTCGATCCGAAGAAGTACGATCTATTGTTTCAGGGCGCCGACTTCGCCGACGACCACGGCTTTGCAGCGGTGTGGATACCGGAGCGCCATTTCCACTCATTTGGCGGGTTTTCACCGAACCCTTCGGTTATCGCGGCAGCCCTCGCACGCGCCACAGAGCGGATCCACATTCGCGCGGGCAGCGTCGCGCTGCCGCTGCACCATCCAATCCGCGTCGCCGAAGAGTGGTCGGTCGTAGATAACATCTCGAAGGGCCGCGTGGGTATTGCGTTTGCCCCTGGCTGGCACCCCGACGACTTTGTGTTCGCGCCTGAGAAGTATCACCGTCGCCGCGACGTGATGCTGGAGGGCATCGAGATCGTGCGGCAGCTCTGGCGTGGGGAAAGCATCGCGGTCCAGGGCGGCGCTCAAAGCCGCCTTGCGGCCAGACTCTACCCGATGCCGTGGCAGGCTGAGCTTCCGATCTGGCTCGCCTGTGCGCAGCCCGAAACCTTCGTCACAGCGGGAGCGCTTGGAGCAGGCGTGCTGGTCAATTTGATTGGTCAATCGATCGAAGCCCTGGCCGAGAACATCCGCCTGTACCGACAATCGCTGGCGCGGCATGGCATCGATCCCGCATCCGGGCACGTCACCGCCCTGATTCATACGTACCTGGCCGACGATCATGCAGCCGCGATCGAAACGGCCCGCCAGCCGCTCTACAGCTACTTGAACGCCTCGCTGGGACTCAACCATCGGGCAAGCGGCCAGGGGCGGCAGATCGACATGGAGCGCATACCCGACGTTGAGCACGCCTATCTCCTGGAGCAGGCCGCCTTACGGATTGCGCGAGGCGGAACGTTGATCGGAACGGTACGCTCTTGCTTACCGGTTGTCGAGCAACTATCCGCAAGCGGTGTCACTGAGATCGCCTGCTTGATCGATTTCGGGATCGATTCGTCGCTGGTGCTGGAGAGTCTCGGCCACCTGAGCGTCTTGAGAGCCGAGGCCGCTCGACGGGCGTCGGCGGTCCAGCCGGACGACCAGGACCGACCGACCCATCGGGTCCGCGCATCGGCTCCTCAGGCAGCAGGCGCAACCGGCGCTGATACGAGCA
The DNA here is from genome assembly GCA_036374795.1 of Herpetosiphonaceae bacterium. Lineage (NCBI taxonomy): Bacteria > Bacillati > Chloroflexota > Chloroflexia > Herpetosiphonales > Herpetosiphonaceae > Herpetosiphonaceae bacterium. Next base: position 23,899 of record DASUTC010000137.1, on the reverse strand, counting down.
CGGAGATGCTCACCTTTCCGCTCACGGAGTCTCAGCAAGCGCTGTGGGCCGCCGCGCAGATAGCGGGGAGCGACGCGAGCGTCTATAACGAGCCGCTGGCCCTGCGGCTCAGCGGCCCCCTGGATGTCAAGGCCATGCAGGCCGCGATCCAGCAGGTTGTCGATCGTCACGAATCGCTGCGCACTACCGTGAGCCACGAGGGAGCGTACCAGCGCGTCGCGCCGGTGCTGCGCGTCGATCTGCCGCTGATTGACCTTTCCATGCTTGAGCGCAGGCAGCGCGAGGAGCAGGCGACGACCCTGATCGACCGACATGCTCGCCAGCCGTTTGATCTCGAAGCAGGACCGTTGTGCCGATTTCTGCTGGTGAAGCTGCACGAGCATGAGCACCTCCTGCTGACGACGCTGCACCATATCATAACGGATAGCTGGTCGGGAGCGATCATCTTCAACGAGATCAGCGCCTGCTACTGGGCGGCCTGCCAGGGACAGATCGCTGAGCTCCCGACTCCGCTGCAATTTAGGGATTACGTGCAGTGGCGGTCAAGCCTCGGGCACGAGGTGGCACAGGCGGAGGTGTACTGGCTGCAACGCTTCGCCGATACGATCCCGATCTTGGAGCTGCCGACCGACCATCCGCGACCATCGCTGCCGACCTTTCATGGCGCGCGCACCGTGATCGCGATCGATCGCGTGCTCAGTCGGCAGATCAAGGAGGCGGCGAAGCAGCAGGGTTGCTCGCTCCTGATGATCCTCCTGGCCGCATGGAGCCTGGTCCTCCACCGCGTGAGCGGACAGCACGATCTTATTGTCGGCGTTCCGGCAGCCGGACAACTGCGCATGCGCAATACGTATGTCACCGGCTATTGTGTCAATCTGTTGCCGATCCGCAGCACGATCGAAGCAGGGCTGCCCGGTCGTGCGTATCTTTCCCGCGTGCGACGGACCGTGCTGGATGCGTACGACAACCAGCACGGCCCATTCAGCAGGCTCCTCACGCAGATCGGCACCGGACAGCATGATCGGCGCAGCGCGCGGATACGGGCAGTCTTTAACCTGGAAACCGGCGGCAGAGCCATTGAGCTCTACAATCTACGGGTCCAACCGGTCACGCATGTCCATGGCGCTGCCCGCTTCGATCTATCGCTGCAAGTCATAGAAGCGGATGATCACCTGGACCTCCAATGCGAGTACAACACCGATCTCTTCGACGCCCAGACGATTCATCGCTGGCTGACCTACCTGCAAACGCTGCTGGCAGGGCTGGTCCATGATCCTGACGTCGATGTGTCGCGCGTCCCCCTGGTGCCCGAGGCGCAGCGCCAGGATCGCCTGGTTGCTCGTGATACACCTGAGGCCACCGCTGCGGCCAATCAGTGTTTGCATCAGCTCTGTGCCGAGCAGGCGCGGCGCACGCCGGATGCCACCGCGGTCATCTTCGGTGAGCAATGCCTGACCTATCACGAGCTGGATCGGCGCGCCAATCAGCTCGCGCATCACCTGCGTTCGCTAGGCGTGCGGCCTGAGTCGCGGGTTGGGCTGTGTCTCGATCGCTCGCTTGAGCTGCTGATCGGCCTGCTGGGCGTGCTGAAAGCGGGCGCCGCCTACGTGCCGCTCGATCCGGCCTATCCGCCCGATCGCCTGGCCGACATGGCCGAGGATGCGCACATCGCCGTGCTGCTGACCGCTGATCGGCGGCACACGCATCTGCCAGAGACGACGGCACGCATCGTGTGCCTCGATGTGGACTGGCCGCAGATCGAGGCCCAGCCGACAACCAGTGTCATCTGCCGCGCCGATCCCGACAATCTCGCCTACATCATGTACACCTCCGGCTCGACCGGACGGCCCAAGGGCGTCCAGATGTCACACCGCGCGATCGTCAACCGGCTCTGCTGGATGCAGGACGCCTACCGGCTCGACGCCTCCGACCGCGTGCTGCAAAAGACGCCGTGTAGCTTCGATGTCTCGGTCTGGGAGTTCTTCTGGCCGCTGCTGAGTGGCGCCACCCTCGTCGTCGCCAAACCCGGCGGCCACCAGGACCCCGCCTATCTGGTCGAGCTGATGACCCGCGAGCGCATCACGACGCTGCACTTCGTGCCCTCGATGTTGCAGGTCTTGCTTGACGAGCCTGATCTCGATCGCTGCACCTCGCTGCGCCGCGTGATCTGTAGCGGCGAGCCCCTGCCGCTTGCGCTGCAACAGCGTTTCTTCACCAAGCTGCACGCCGAGCTGCACAACCTCTACGGCCCGACCGAGGCCGCCATCGACGTGACCGCCTGGGCCTGTGGGCGTGACACCGGGCTCTCCACCGTGCCGATCGGGCGGCCCATAGCCAATACGGAGATCTACCTGCTCGATCGTGATCTTCGCCCGGTGCCCGTAGGCGGCTATGGCGAATTGTACATCGGCGGCGTGCAGCTCGCGCGCGGCTACCACGGGCGGCCCGACCTCACCGCCGAGCGCTTCGTGCCCCATCCGTTCAGTCGGAAACCGGGCACGCGGCTCTACCGGACGGGCGATCTTGCCCGCTATCTGCCCGACGGCGTGCTTGCGTTCCTGGGAAGGATCGATGATCAGGTCAAGATTCGTGGGCAGCGCATCGAGCCCGGCGAGGTGGCAGAGGTGCTAGCCCGGCATCCCGGGGTACGTGAGGTTGCCGTCGTCGCGCGGCAGGCGGAGAGCGACGACACGCGACTGGTGGCGTATGTGGTGAGAGAGCCAGGAACGAAGCACCGAGCACCGAGCACCAGAGCGCGCCGGGACGCTGGAGATCAGGGCCTGGACCTCAGCAGTATCGAGCTCCGCTCCTTCTTGAAGGACAGGCTGCCAGCGTCGATGATCCCGGCGGCGCTTGTCTTCCTGGAGCGCATGCCCCGCACGCCACACGGCAAGATCGATCGTCAAGCCTTACCGGTGCCCGATCCCGATCGCCCTGACCTGGACGTGGAGTTTGTGCTCCCCAGAACGCCTATCGAGGAGCAGCTCGCTCGTATCTGGTGTGAGTTTCTCAGCCTCAACCAGGTTGGCGTCTTCGATGACTTTTTTGATCTCGGGGGCGATTCGATCGTTGCCGCGCGACTCATCTCCAGGCTCCGCCGTGTCTTCCGCATTACACTATCGGTGCAGGCATTCGTAGCGCGTCCAACGATTGCCGATCTGGTCGCGCTGATGGGCAAGTCCTGATCTACGCGCCGACGATGCGCAGGCGCGGCGGGTCGACAACGAGCGGTCAACGTCCGCAACCGATGCAGATTTCGACGTATCGTGCCGCTCAGTCTCGACGATCGGCCGGTTCGGGGATGGCGAAGGTGGCAAGCGTCGCGCGCGCGCTGTGGGTTTCAGGATGGTTCGGACCAAGTCGCCGCGCACAGATCATCAAGGCGCGCTCCACGTAGTGCTGCGCGCCTACCATGTCGCCTTGATCACGCAAGACCAGGCCGAGACTATGCAGGCTGCGGGCGGTGTCGGGGTGCTCCGTCCCAAGCACACGCTCCTGGATGACGAGCGCCCGCTCATGGTAGCGCTGCGCCTCCGCATAGTTGCCTTGATGCCACTGGATCTCGCCCAGATCATGGAGGCTGCGGGCGGTGTCGGGGTGCTCCACACCAAGGACCCGCTTACGGATTGCCAGCGCACGCTCATGGTAGCGCTGCGCTTCCACATAGGCCCCCTGTGCGTACAGCACCTCGCCCAAACTATTCAGGCACCTTGCCGTAACAGGATGCTCCGGCCCAAGCACGCGCTCCTGGATGACGAGCGCCCGCTGAAAGTAGCGCTGCGCTTCCGTATACGCCCCCTGGAGCCACAGCACCACCCCCAGGCTTTGCAGGCTGCGGGCGGTGTCGGGGTGCTCCGGCCCAAGCGCGCGCTCCTGGATGACGAGCGCACGCTCGATAGCATGCTGCGCCTGCACATACACGCCGCGATCCTGCTGGCGCTCGCTGAGCGGATTGAGACGCCGTGTGGTGTCGGGGTGCTCCCGCTCCAATACCCGCTCGATGACGAGCGACTGCTCCATGTAGCGCCGTGCTTCTACGTACGCGCCGAGCATCTGAACGTGCCTGCCCAGATAATACAGGCTGCGGGCAGTGTCAGGGTGCTCCATCTCAAGCACCTGCTCTTGGATCCCAAGCGCCTGCTCAAAGTAGCGCTGCGCCTCCGCATACGCGCCGAGCATCTGAACGTGCATGCCCAGCGCCCTGGATAACTCGGCGGCACGCGCGTCGGCGCGCGGCAGCGCATGCTCGGTGATGAAGCGCAGGTGCGCCTCGACTGCCAGGAGCCGACGGGGATCGCCCGCCTGGTGCAAGGCATCGGCCACCTGGAGCATCGTCGCCTCCACGTCCGCCTGTGCTGCCGCGCTCCTGGCAACTGTGCGGACAAAGGCCGCCACCAGCCGGTGCAAGCGCAGGCTCCCCGCTGCGTCCGTGTCGAGTAGCCCCAGGTCAAGGACGCGCGTCACGGCATCTTCGGCACGGAGGGTGCCCTCCACATCCGCCTCCGGCAGATCGAGCGTGTGGAGCAGGAACCAGCGCGGCAGCGGCTCGCCGGGCGCGCAGCAGGCGGCATGGGTAAGCAGCGTGCGTGCCAGCGCATCGGTCGGATCAGCCGGGTCCAGACGCGCAAAGCTCTGCTCAAAGGTGCGGGTGACATGCTGCACATGCTGCGTCGGCGAGAGGCCCGCTGCCCGCAGCGAGCGATCGTCGAGGATCGTTGGGGTGTGGAGGCGCGCACGATACTGGGCAGGCGTAACCGCATGCCGGTATTTCGCGAGAAAACTCCCGGCCAGATGAAGCGCCAGCGGCAGATCGCCCAGCGTCTCGGCGATCGCAGCAAGGTCGGCGTCGTGCTCCCGCAGATCGGGGCGGAACTGGCGGAGCAGCACCAGACTATCGGCGCGGGGCAGCACATCGAGCGCCACCGGCTGCACGCCCAGTGCCAGGTCCCAGTGGCGGCGGCGGCTGGTGATCAGCACGCGGCAGCCGCCATGCGGGGGCCGCCACTCGTCCAGCAGCGCCTCATCCTCGCAGTTATCAAACACCAGCAGGCGCGGGATCGGCTCCTTCCAGGCCGCACGCACCCGCTGCACCTGCGTATCGAGCGGCAGCGTGTCAAACTCCGGGCTGAGCGCCATGCCCGCGCCGCCGCCACAGGCGGCGACTTCCGCCGGAACCGCAGCGGGATCGGCGAAGCTGAGCCAGAAGATGCCGCCCGCGAAGAACTGCCCGTAGCGATGGACGAACTCGCAGGCCAGCTGCGTCTTGCCGATGCCCCCCAGTCCCGTCGCGGCGGCGATCTCGATCTGACCAATTGCCGCAGTTGCACCCACGGTTAGGACCTGGGCCAGCTGGCGGAGGTCGGCGTCCCGCCCGACGAACAGCGGATTGCGGCTGAGCGGCATCCGCGAGCCGGGCGGGAGCGGCGCAGGCGGCGGCACCGTATCGCGCGGCAGCGGTGCGATCGGCCCCGCCACGCTGGCACGCGGCCTGGCGAGAGGCCGTGGATCGGCGGGGGGTAGGCGATCCGGGCGGCGCTCGCCCCGCGCCACCTGCAGAAACACCGCCCGCTCGTCGGGGGGAATCTCCAGGCAGGCGGCGAGGCGCGCGGCCAACTGCCGCGAGGGCCGCGTCACCGCCGCCTCCAGTTTGCGGATCGTCACGTCCGCGCAGCCCACGCACCCAGCGAGGGCAGCCTGCGTCAGATCCAGCGCTTTGCGCCGCTGCCGAATCCACGACCCCAACGACGAACCGGACTCAACCTGCTCTGGCATGGCAGTTCCTCCACGAACGAACCATCTAACACACCGTGACCGACGCCCCCCAGGCGTCGGTAGGGATCGCCGCTGCCGCAGGCAGCACCACCCCGCAGCGGGCGTGGCCCGCGCGGCGGCGGCATCGCCGCCGCCCGGCATGGCAGGCGACCCCCTTAACTATATCGCTTTTTGGATTGCGTCTGGGATCGGTGGCCGATCCCCCACCGTGGCCGAGCTGTGGTGTACTGCAACGGGGGAGAAGCTCCCAGGCCGCACATGCGAAGCTGCGACGGCGACCGGCGTTGCTGCCTGCATCCACATCCACAGGGACGGGTTGCCCGTCCGGTGGACGATCAAGTAATGATCCGAGCGGTACCTACCGGTTCTTTGACTGTTACGCCTATGCGTCGGGCGGCAGCCCCAATTATACCTTTGACCCGCCATGTCGTAGGTGTAGCGCCAGGGCGAGGGCGTGGTATTCCTCATATCGGGGTCGCTCATCGTCAGCGTGCGGCCCAGGCTGACGTAGGTCATGCCGGTCACATTGCCGTGCGCGTCCGTGACCTGATCGAGCCGATCGAGCGTGCTCCATGCACGGCTCTGGCCTTGCTGCGTGCTCCCCTTGAGATGAGCAGACAGCCCCATCCACGCGCTGCTGGATACCCGTCTGGTCGGTACGTGGGGCCATCACGGACGCAGCATGCCGCACCGCCGCACGGCGCATGAGCTGACACCTCCGCTCCCGCCACCGCACCCTGCGGTGGTGGCGTTCCCGTTGGTCGTGCCCCGACCGCACGCACCGGCGCATCGCCAGCAGCGGACCGTGTACTACTCCAGCGTGGTGCCCTCCAGGAACACCACGTTCCCCCGCGTAGCGGCCTGCCGCAAGGCCTTCAGCTCCCGGTACTCGGTCGAGTCATACCAGCGCTGGGCCTGCTCCCGACTCGGAAATTCGATCAGCACCGGGAACACCGGCTGCCAATCCCCTTCGACCACGGTGGCGGGACCGCCGATGATGAGATAGCGGCCTCCAGACTGTGTCACCGTGGCGACGACGCGCGCGCGGTATTCTTCCATCGCCGCAGGATCGATGATCTCCAGGATGTCGAAGAACCAATAGGCCGCCATAGGCTCCCTCCTGTCGTGCCTGTAACAAGCGCCTGCTTGCCGGGTCGCACCGTCCGGATCGCGGCATGACGGGCCGTGCGGTTGATGCGCCGCGTGCTCGTCCTCCGCAGCGCGCCGCATTCCGCCCGGCTCCCGCATGGGGCGAGTATCGCACGCATGTCAACCCTCGAACCAGGCCGCGTGCCGGAGGAGGGGGGCTGCCCAGCGAATTACGGAGTATCCGGCGCGCAGCCGAATACTCCGTGTTGCACGCAGCCGACGCGGGTGGCAGGTAGGCTTTCATGGCGGACCGTGCGGAGAGATTCTGCTGTGGGCAGCGTCGCCTGAAACGATGTGGTAGGCGCAGGGCTGCCGGGAATCCCTCCCCAGGTGTCAGGAACCAGCGCGCCGGATGCGCCTCGCGTTGACCAGCAGGCCGACGATGAGGCCCACCACACTGCCAAGAACTGCCGATCCCAGCACCTTCCCAGCCACCATCCCCATCAGGAGGAACGCCACGAGGACGATCATCAACGAGTGCTGGATGGAAAACGCCACGAATGACGGAACATGCACCCCAGCGGCTCCAAGCTGCGCGTGCACCTGCCACACATGTGGCTCACGGAGGATGGTCCCATCCGCAAATACCAGGGTCGGCACCGTTTTGTTGCCCGCGTTCAGCGCCATGACCCGGCTCCGGGCCGCCGCATCGTCCCGGATGTTGATATACGTGTAGGGGACGGCAGCCCGATCTAGGAACTGCCGAACGGGGATGACCTGTGGGCAGCGCGGATGCCCATAGACGGTAAGGCCAGGTTGGTGCATAATGGTGCTGCTCCACACAGTGCAAACGAGTGTCCAAAGGCAACCACCAGGCCGCTCGGTCCGCTGCCATGCACAAGAATGAGGTGATGCCGCTGACCATCCCGCGTATCTCGCCAGGCCATCCGGTCCACAACGAGCTGGTTGATGGTAGCCTCCACAAGCGGACGACGTGGTCTAGTATAGCCCAGGAGTCAAGCGCACGGTGGTTAAGGTGGATGCGCGGAATGGGACGATCCAGGGAAACAGGAGAGTCACCCGGAGGGTGCTTGCATGCCGTGAGGATGTGCAGGCGGATCGCTGCACACCACGGATGATGCCCAAGGTCATAGCTCACCCGCCGCCCACCGCCCACAATGGCGCGATTGGGCTGCTGGAAGCGGTCGGGTGGAGCAGGTGGTTGGCCGTTCGTTGATTGACCGCGCTGGCTTCTTGCGGCACCTTCCGCAAACGTACTGCACGTTCATTAGCTGCTGCATTTCCATCCTTGAGCCTGATGAGCAGAAATGTCCTCGCTTCGCACCACGGCCATCTCCAAAGCGCGTCACACAAGCGATGATTATGTCACCTCAACAATGAAATAGTGGGATATGCAATATTGTGTGTATACTATTGCATTATATGAACTGCCCCGTCAACAGCCTCGCTTGTCAGTCTCAATAGAGGATCTCCTGCTCAGATCCTGGTCCAACCAGCAATCGTGGCTACGCCACGACACCCGCCGCCTGCTGCGCATCCTTAAGGTCGGCGGTCACATCTTCATCCACCGGATCTTGCTCGACTACTTCGCCAAGTATGATGTTATTGCTAGGCGAACGAGGGAAGGAGCAGGAGGAGAATCGCAATCGTTGTGGAGCGCGCGGTAGGAGGGCTCAATCTTTGAGATAGAATCAGGATGCTGTACGCACGTTTTGGGGCATCCCGTCTCAATCTTGGAACAAAAAGAGGGCTGAAACGCCCGTTGAGTCGCCAGGTTCGCGAGATCCTACAAGCTCTGTAGGATCTCGCGGACCCGGGCAGGTCATGCTGCGCCCGCTTCGAGCCGAGCAATGCGGCTGCGCGCGGTGCCGTTGATGGCCCAGAAAGCACCCCCCAGCAGCACCTTGCCGTCTGGCTGCAGCGCCAGCGCATGCACGGTGCCATTCGCGCCGGTGCCGGGGTCGAAGCTCGTGTCAAGCGAGCCGTTAGCGTTGAGCCGGGCAATGCGGGTGCGCGCGGTGCCGCCAACGATTGAAAAAATGCCCCCCAGCAGCACCTTGCCGTCTGGCTGCAGCGCTAGCGCATACACGGCGCTATTCGCGCCGGTGCCGGGATTGAAGGACGTATCGAGGGTGCCGTCGGCGTTGAGCCGGGCGATGCGGGTGCGCGCGGTGCCGCCCACGCTCGTGAAATCGCCCCCCAGCAGCACCTTGCCGTCTGGCTGCAGCGCCAGTGTACGCACGGTGCTATTCGCGCCGGGGTTGAAGGACGTGTCAAGCGAGCCGTCGGCGTTGAGGCGAGCGATGCGGGTGCGCGCGGTGCCGCCCACGCTTGAGAAACTGCCTCCCAGCAGCACCTTGCCGTCTGGCTGCAGCGCCAGCGCATGCACATAGCTATCTACGCCGGAGCCGGGGTTGAAGCTCGTGTCAAGGGTGCCGTCGGTGTTGAGGCGGGCGATACTGTTGCGTGCGGTACCGCCAACGCTGGTGAACATGCCCCCCAGCAGCACCTTGCCGTCCGGCTGCAGCGCCAGCGCATACACATAGCTATCTACGCCGGGATTGGGGTTGAAGGACGTATCGAGGGTGCCGTCGGCGTTGAGGCGAGCGATGCCGTTGCGCCCGGTGCCATTGATGGCCCAGAAGTCGCCCCCCAGCAGCACCTTGCCGTCTGGCTGTAGCGCCAGCGCCCACACGGCGCTATTGGCGCCGGAGCCGGGGTTGAAGGACGTATCGAGGGTACCGTCGGCGTTGAGGCGAGCGATGCGGGTGCGTGCGGTGCCGCCAACGCTGGTGAACATGCCTCCCAGCAGCACCTTGCCGTCTGGCTGTAGCGCCAGCGCGAGCACCCGGTCATTCGCACCGGAGCCGGGGTTGAAGGTGGGGTCGACCACGACCACCGCCGCGTGAACGGTTCGCGATCCGGTGGTACTTATGAGCAACGCGGCGATGATCACAACAAGCAGGCCACGATTGATGCAGCGATCCATGGGTTCCAACTTCCTTGCGTAACCCCTGGGAGCCGGGCAACTCCCGGCTCCCAGGCGTGGGGCGATGTCTTCGCGTGAAGGGGATGTGTGAGCGGCCAGGAATGTCCTCTCGTGGCAAGACCACGTAGCGGGGATGATTGACGGGCGATCTCCTTTCTGGTACGCCAGCGCGCTAGAGACACGTCCGAGGCCCGCGCCTCTGGCGCGCTACGTGTACGCCGAATCGCTGGGGAAGGAATCGGGCAACGACGACACCCAGCGTGCGACTGGTATCCATAACCGTTGCACGGCTCCGATGGGCTGACGACGCTGATGCCGCCAGCGAAGCAGCAGCGGATCGCGCTTCCTCGCCGTGAGTGTCACGGGGAACGGCACCCGCCGGAAGCAGCCCCCCATCCGGCATGCGAGCCAACGCAGGCGCGGCGACCGACGGTGCCTCCCACCGTCCATCGTTTCACGACGACTAGCTTGCTGCCTCCGGGGAGCAGCCTGACCACGTCGAGGCGGGATCGTGTCCGCCTCGTGCGGTCAGACGTTGCCGCACGACCCGTGATTCTGGAACTGGAGGCAGGGAAGGACCTGCTGCATGCCAAGACATGCAGGAAGGATCCCAGGAGTGCACGTCCAGAGGGATACGCGGGAAGCCTGGTCCAGTGGACAGCCTTTAATCAGTCCGTCCTTTACCGCTCTGAGTCGTTCGTCAGCGCCGACCCACGTCCTTGTGCATAATCGAGAGACGGCCTGGGATGCGAGCCGATGGACGCAACCCGCCGATCGCTGTTGGCTGAACCCGTGGTGTTCGGCACCAGCGACGTGGACACAGGTGGAACGGAGGCCGTGAGTTCGTGTGTAGTATAGCTGCAGGAGCATGAGCTGTCTAGAGGCTTAAAGGCCATCCACCGTTCCGTTAGAAAACCGTCGATTTTGGCCGTTCGGCCCGTCCTCCGTTCCATGAGAATAGCAGGGCTGAGCGTGGGTGTCGTCTGCCTCCCTTGACAACACCTCCTGGGCCTACAGACATTCTTCCCCATCATGGATGGTGTCTGTGGTGCGATCCTGGCGGGACCTGGCGTGCCCGTCCGGCAGCACGCGACAAGCGCGGGGCAAACACCGTGCTGCCACTGCATGAAGGTACTGAGAAATATGGAGGGCTCCATCAGCAGCACACGTGCAGAACCTCAGATAGTACGCGGCCTCATGAGGGGCTGAATAATACAGATGAGGAGACGATGGAAGCGCTGCATGACGTGGTGAAGGCTGGTAAGGCGCGCTCCGGTGCGTGGTATGGCATGGGCGTCCTCCAGAGCTGGCGCGGGACGGCTATGCAGAAACATGCTCGTTCTGCAATTAGAGATAGCCGGGGCGGATCGGTGTAAAAGCACGCCCACCGTGTTGCGCTTCGACCCGCGCTCAATCGCGTCCGGCGACAGCGCAACGCGCGCGGCGTCGGGTCGAAGCGCTTGTTGGGCCGTGCAGACAGGCCATCACGCCCGTCAGCAGTCGAACACCGACCAGCAGATCTCGTTTCGCAACCGCTGATCCTCCAGGACGAGTTCGCGAATCGCATCGGGGAGCTGTTCGCGCTGCCAACGGCACTCGAGCCGGCCGGCGCTCTCACCCGCGCATCCGGGGGTGGCCGCACGCGCGGCCTTGATCGCGTAGGCCGCAGCACCGAGCTCGTGTGCGGCGACATGCGCCACTACTGCCGCCTGGCCGGCAGCATATGCGGCGTGCCGAGCGGCTCCGCTCAGCGCTCTTGCCGCAGCCATGGCATGACCACCCGCCGCGCGGGCCTGAGACATCGTGATCTCGCCCCGCGCCCAGGCCCGAGTCTGCTCGATCGCCTGGCGGGGCCGCGGGTCCGAGGGTTGCGCCGACTCGAAGAGGTGCAGCACGTGCTCTGCGCACATAGCCGCCCACAACGCCAGGAGCCGATGGTCGGAGTCGGTGAGCGTCCCCCCACGGCGGATGGTGATGAAGCGGGGGTCGCGGTCTTTGGGGAGGATCATGGATGCACCCCTCCTGTTGCATCTGCCCAACGATCAAGCTCAGCGGCGCGGCCAGAGCTACTTCCACGAAATTCTCGTGCAGCAACGAGTCCGGTTTCGTAAGCTGGGTCCGCCTTCGCCGACGTATGCGTGGCCGAGACACTCGTGAAGCTCCTGGGTGTCACGTCCGATCCCGGTGTACGGCGATCGCTGGAGCATGCGCGGACTTGCGTATCCCCCGGCTGCTACGACGTGTCAGTGCGTTCACTATGTATAGATGCCATGCAGTATAATCCTTCCGTCAAGCCAAGGCATGCCAGATCCAAGAGATCATAGCTGCCACTGATCGCCAAAGGGTTGGGCATGTAGGATAATGCCGATAATGATTATTCTCACACCCACCCCAGCCACACAACTATCAAACCCCTCCCGTACAGGCTTATTGCTGGTACTGTGGGTGCGCCGCCATAAAGCGCGCTAATCTCGTGCGCGCGGCCTGTTGCACCCGCGTTTGCAGGACGGGCGTCCATCCCAAGACAATGCCGCGCAAGCCAAAGGCTTGGCGGCTCCACCGCCAAAAGTTGAACGTGTCATCCTGCCGCAGAATTGTGCCATCGGCAAACTCCATGTGGCTCTGAATACGGTTGTGCACCTTCCGGCCCGTCAAGGAGAACGTATAGGATGCCTCCCAGTGTGCCCATCCGTCGTGATCGGTGGCGGTGATGTTTCCCACGTCAATCGTCAGGTCGTCTGCCTGACAGAACATATGCCACATCGCCCCGATCTGGCTGCCCCGTAGGTCAAAGACCGCATCGCGAAACACGGCCTGCGGATGGTAACACGCGGTCATGGTGGCATAGTCTTTGTGCTGGAATGCCTGGTACAGGGTGGTTAAGATTTGGGCATTCGGGTGCATAATTCCTCCTCGCGGTGTGCAGGTGCGAACCGCAGGATAGCAGGCGACGGGACACACCGCAAGCACGACAGGCGACGCCGTTCCGCTGCGGAACCGGGATGTGTCTATGCTTGTTAGCAGGCAGCATCGTCGTGATCTGGCGCGGCTGTCCCCGGGCGACGACCACCTCCTGGGTCGCGGGCTCATGCCCGACGGCGCTCACGCTGAGGCGATAGCGTCCGAGCTGCACGGGCCAGATGTACTGCCCCTGTTCGTCCGCTACCACGGTGACAGCTTCAAAGGGCCTGCCGCTCGGTGCGAGCGAGTCCGGATCAATCACGGCTCGCTCGCTGGGCGTGCCCTGTGCGTCCCCTACCGTTCCCTGGACCGTGATGCTGCCGCATGATCCTCATCTGGAAAGCCACGCATGCCGCGCTGTCACAAATATACCGCGAGCGGTGTTTAGGGGCACATGCACCCATGCCGCGCAGCCTGGCCGTGTGCTCACACGCCACCGTCACGACGCCGACCACAACCGGGCGTCTACGCCACGACCCGCAGCGCCTCCCGCAGGGCCTGCCGCAGCGGCGTTGTTCCATCACTGCTCGTCGTGTCGGCGTGTGCCATCATGCCACCCTCCGAGGCCGCGTTCGCGACCGTTGCAGCCGTCTCCAGCAGCCACTCCTTGAACTCCGCCGCCTGTGCCTCAGGCGTCTTCTGCGCCAGGATCTCCGCGATCTGGATGCAGAGTGCCTGTGCCTCCGCGATGCTCGGCGTGCGCTGCCTCGTCGGCGCGCCGTCCTGGGTCCTGCTGGGCGCCAATCGCGGCCCACGGCGCACCTTCATCTCCGCCAGCACCGCTCGGATCAGCGGGTTAGCCCCATAGCGGCGCCTGATCGCGCCTGGCACCTGGACCATCGCCCCTTCTTCCTGCACCGTCCCAATCACGCTGCTGTTGACCGCCGCGACCATGACGCGACTGATGACCACCGGTGCACGACTCAGCAACTCCCATTCGGCGTCGGTGAGGTTCGCGCCGGCCGCCTGCGCGGCGCGTCGTGCATCGTCACGCCGATGGCTCGCTCCCGACCGCTCGCCTGCCGCCACATCCACCGGGACCACCTGCCAGATCCGGGTGGCATACTCGCGCACGCTGCGGTCGGACGAGAAATAGCCGCAACGTGCGGTGTTCAGGATTGCCATGCGCGTCCACCGCTCCACGTCGCGGTAGGCCTGGTCCACCTCATCCTGGCGCTCGACGTAGGAGGCATAGTCGGCCAGCAGCAAGAACTCGTCACGATCCAGCAACTGCTGGACGATGGGCTGAAACAGATCCGGCGCCTGCGGTGAGAACACGCCTGCCGCAATCTGGTCTAGCGCCTGCGTGAGCATGGGATTGCGCGCGGCATACGCGCGGGGAGTATAGCCCCCGCCGCGTGTCGCCGTGGCCTGATCCTCGGTGAGGCCGAAGAGGAAGAAGTTGTCGGCACCAACGAGATCCCGAATCTCGACATTTGCCCCATCCAGCGTGCCAATCGTGAGAGCACCGTTGAGCGCGAATTTCATATTCCCGGTGCCCGACGCTTCTTTCCCGGCCAACGAAATCTGCTCGGACAGGTCGGCGGCCGGGTAGATGCGCTCCGCCAGGGTAACATTGAAGTTGGGCAGGAAGACCACCTTCAACCGATCGCCAACGTCCGGGTCGGCGTTGACCACCCGTGCCACGTCGTTAATCAGCTTGATGATCAGCTTTGCCATCCGATAGCCCGGTGCCGCCTTGGCCGCAAAGCAGACGACCCGCGGGACACGATCTTCGTGCGGGTCGGCCTTGATGCGATTGTACAGGGTGATGACGTGCAGAAGCTTGAGCAGCTGTCGCTTGTATTCATGCAGCCGCTTCGCCATAATATCGAACATCGCGTCAGGTCGGACACCAACACCGGTGCTCTCCGCGATCAGCGTGGCTAGCGCCTGCTTGTTGTGCTGTTTGATCTCCCGCCAGCGTGCCCGGAATCCGGCGTCCTCAGCAGAGGGTTCCAGCCGCTTCAGCTGATCGAGATCGGTCAGCCAAGCACCACCAATCGTCGCGGTGATCAGGTCCGACAGCGCGGGGTTGGCGAGGTGCACGAAGCGGCGCGGCGTCACGCCGTTGGTCACATTGGTGAACTTGTCGGGCCAGAGGTCGGCGAAATCCGTGAGCACCCGGTCGCGGAGCAGCGTCGAGTGCAACGCAGCAACACCATTGATCTTGAAGCTGCCGACAGCGGCAAGATGCGCCATGCGCACGCGGCGCTCTGGCTGCTCCTCGATGAGCGACATGCGCCGCACCCGGTCCTCATCGCCGGGGTCATGCCGCCGGACCGTGTCGAGGAAGCGCCGGTTGATCTCGTAGATGATCTCCAGATGGCGCGGCAGCAGTTGCTCGAAGAGGCTGACCGGCCAGGTTTCCAGCGCCTCCGGCAGCAGGGTATGGCAGGTATAGGCGAAGAGCTGCTGGGTGATCGCCCAGGCGCGCTCCCAGGGGAGCAGGTACTCGTCGACCAGCAGGCGCATCATTTCGGGGATGGCAACCGTCGGATGCGTGTCGTTCAGCTGGATGACGGCCTGCTCAGGCAGGCGGTCCAGGTCGACCTCGTCCGGCAATCGCCGGAGTATGTCTCGTAGCGAACAGGCCACAAAGAAGTACTGCTGTTCGAGGCGGAGCTGTCGACCCTGGGGCGTCTCGTCGACTGGATACAGCACCTTGGAGATCGTTTCGGATTGGGTTTTGTCCTGGACGGCGCGGGTATAGTCACCGCGATTGAAGATGTCCAGGTTGAAGGCTTCGGTGGCCTGGGCGCTCCACAACCGCAAGCTGTTGATCGTGCCGCTGCGGTAGCCAGGGACGAGGTAGTAGTAGGGAATGCCCAGGACCGTGCGCGCCGGTCGCCAGCGCACGCGGTACCGCCCATAGGCGTCGGTGAACGCCTCGGTGTGCCCGCCGAAGCCCACCGTGACGGCAAGTTCGGGGTGCGGCAGCTCCCAGGGATTGCCGAGCAGCATCCATTCGTCAGGACGCTCCACCTGCCAGCCATCGACCAGCGTCTGGCGGAAGATGCCGTACTCGTAGCGGATGCCATAGCCCACCATCGGCAACTTGAGCGCCGCCGCCGCATCGAGAAAGCAGGCGGCGAGTCGCCCAAGGCCGCCGTTGCCCAGGCCCGGCTCGATCTCGACGTCGCCCAGCTCATCCAGGCTCAGGCCGAGTGCCGTCAATGCCTGCCGGGCGATGGCGGTCAGATCCGCGCTGAGCAGGTTGTTCGCCAGTTGGCGACCGAGCAGATACTCGGCTGAGAGGTAGTAGACCCATTTGGCGTGGGCGTGAACCTGGGTGCGGCGGGTGTCGAGTGCGCGGGGCAACATGGAGCGGCGGAGGGTATGGGCCAGCGCATGGTAGCAGTCGACGCGGGAGGCGGCGTCGAGGTCGACGCCACGCACGGCGCGCAGATGGTCGAGGAAGTCACGCTGAAAGCGTTCGACAGTCAGGTCAGGCAGCGTATCGACAGTCGTAGTCATCAGGGCATCCTCCTGTGGTAGCAACCAGTGCGTCGGCTGGAGGGCGGTTGCCCGGCAGCGCGGTCCATTGGCATCCCCACGGCACGCACAACGACGCTCTACACCGGGCCACTGGCAGGATGACGTGGGACAGCGCGACACCGAGCCAGCACTGGTAGGATCAGTATACCGGGGGGGTCAAGGCGGCACGATGCCGTTGCACGACTTCATCCAGGCCGTCAGGCAGCGGCAAGATCTCGCCTGCATCGACCCATGCCACCGGCCTGGAAGCGTGCGGTCGTCGACCATCCGGGGCGGTGAGTGGCCCATCGACGACGTAGCGCGTCCCAAAAGGCGACATCTTGCTGGCCTGTACCTCATGATCGCGCAAACGTACGCCAGCAGCGTCGGACCGAGCGCACCCACGATCATCCGGCATATGTGCCGGATACCAGTCTTAGGAGAGTGATCATAGGATCACAAGACAAACGCACGAAGGAAATCAACATATTGTTGCCCGGTAAGCTTCCTCAGTGAGCTGTGCGATAAGGAGCGATTGACACACCATGCTATGATCTTCCATGCTTCTCCGTGCTTTTCAGGGGGACGAAAGGAGAGAAACCCCATGAACCTGCGACAACGCCGCGCCCGCTTGAAGCAGCGCAAGCTCACCCAGGGGGTTATGATCATCGGGGTGTTACTGGTGGTCGTGGGAGTCCTCGCGCTGTTCTTGTATCTCCGATAAGCCGCGGTCGCCGCTTAGTCGCCTGAGCGCGCACGAGGGCACGGAGGTGCATGGTCGGGCGAATGCAGCAGTTGGGTCGTGCGGATGGCGATGAGTATGTTATGATAGACGTGCGCCTGATTCACACACCATCATCCGAGCACCGGGCGGGACACCATTCGTCGCCGACCGGTGCTGCCAGCTCCGTCTGCGGCATCTGCCAGGCGCTGGTGCGCGTCTGGCGCTCTCGATCGACGGAGCAGCATGCGTGATCACCGCGACTTCGTAGGGGCAGGTATCGCATGTCAGACTCAGCGCCACCGGTTCAACTCGTCGTCGTGGGCGCGTCCGCCGGTGGCATTGAAGCGCTCTTGACCCTGGTAGCGACACTCCCCCCAGAGTTTCCGGCTCCGATCGTTATTGCACAGCATCTCGACCCAACGCGCCCAAGCCATTTAGGCGCGATCCTTGCTCGTCGCGCGCTGCTGCCGGTGATCACCGTTCAGGATCATGCGCCGCTGCACGCCGGGACGATCTACGTCGTGCCGGCGAACCGGCATGTGGAAATCACCGATCATGATATGACGGTGCTTCCCGATGGCCCAAAACGCCCGAAGCCTTCGGTGGACTTGTTGCTCTCGAGTGCCGCCGAGATCTTTGGTGAGCAGCTGATTGCGGTCATCTTAACCGGAACCGGCTCGGATGGCGCGATCGGTGCGCGGGCCGTCAAGCAGGCGGGCGGCACCGTCGTGATTCAAAACCCGGCAACCGCGGCGTATCCCGGCATGCCGCTGTCGCTTGCGCCCCAGACGGTCGACATTGTTGCCGACCTGCTCCGGATCGGGCAAATCCTACAGGATCTCCTCACCGACATTGCGGTACCATCACACCCGGAGCAGGAGCCGGAGCTTCAGGCGTTTCTGGAACAGGTGCGCGCGCGGAGCGGCATTGATTTCCGTGCATATAAAGCCGCCACCATTCAGCGTCGGCTCCAGCGTCGTCTGGTCGCGACCAACTGCGCCGATCTGGCGAGCTACGCGGCCTATCTCGCCAACTATCCCGACGAGTATGGGCGGCTGGTCAGCACCTTCCTGATCAAGGTGACTGAGTTTATGCGCGATCGGGATTTCTTCGACCTCTTGCGCACGGAGATCCTGCCCAACCTCGTCACCGCGAGCCGCGCCCGGAACCATGAGCTGCGGATCTGGTCCGCCGGCTGCGCAACCGGTGAAGAAGCCTATTCGCTGGCGATTCTGGTGTGTGAGGTGTTGGGCGAGGAGCTGGGCCAGTTCAGCATCAAGATCTTCGCCACCGACCTGGACGCCGATGCGATCGCCTTCGCCCGGCGCGGCGTATATCCAGCCGCTGCCCTGACCGGACTGTCCGACCAGCTGATCGACCGGTATTTCAGCCGCAGTAGCGGCGGCTATGCGGTCAAGAAGCAGGTGCGGAGTCTGGTGGTCTTCGGCGAGCACGATCTCGGTCAGCGCGCGCCGTTTCCCCGGATCGATCTCGTGCTGTGCCGCAATGTGTTGATCTACTTCACCACCACGCTCCAGATGCGCGCGCTGCAGCTCTTTGCCTTCGCGCTGCGCGAGGGCGGCTATCTGGTGCTGGGCAAGACCGAGACGGTGAGTCCGCTCAGCGAGTTCTTTACCCTCCAGCATCCGCAGTACAAGATCTACCGCCGCCACGGGGAACAGCTCATCGATCCGCCCGTGACGAGCGGCGGCACGGCCCTGACACCCCAGCGCACAGACCAGCGCCAGCGCACGGCGCGGCAGCTGTTCCAGACGCAGCAGGACTTACGCCACTCGCGCGCGGCCCAGGAGAACCTGCTCCTGACCTTGCCGGTCGGCGTTGTGGTCGTGGACCAGCGCTATGATATTCAGGTGATCAACAGCGCCGCTCGCCGCCTGCTGGGCATCCACACCTCGGCGATTGGCGAGGATTTCGTTCATCTGGCGCAGCACGTTCCACACCATCCACTCCGCGCCGCGATCGACCGCGCGATGCGTGATACGGTGGCAACGACCCTCGACGAGGTTGAGATTCCCCAGGTGGTAACAGGGGAGCCGCAGTTCCTCCAGATCGCGTGTTATGCGCAAGCGCCCGCCGACGAGAGCGCACCCCGGTCGGCGCTGGTCCTCGTCACGGATATCACTGAGGCGGTCCAGGCGCGACAAGAGGTTGAGCAGGCCCGGATTCGGCAGGCGGCGCTGGCGGCACAGCTCGAGCAGACGGTTGCCGATCTTGAGCGGGCAAACGCCGATCTGGCACGTCGCAACGATGAGCTTCAGCAGAGCAATGCCGCGCAAGAGCAGGCGCGCCGGGCCGCCGAGGAGGTTGCCGCGCGCCACGCACAGCAGATCACGGAGCTCTCAGCCCGGCACGCACAGCAGATGGAGCATGTCGTCGCGTCGAATCGGGTATTGCTGACCGCGAATGAGGATCTGGCACGGATGCATGCTGAGATGCACGCGATCCATGACGAGGTGCTGTTGAGCAACGAGGATGCGCAAGCGGCGCTTGAGGAAGTGGAAACGCTCAACGAGGAGATGCAGGCCACCAATGAGGAGCTTGAAACGCTCAACGAAGAGCTCCAGGCGACGATCGAGGAGCTGAATACCTCGAATGCGGACCTGGCAGCGCGTGGTGATGAGCTGCACGACCTCACCGTCTCGCTGGAGCGCCAGCACCAGCAGAGTGAGCGGGAGCGGGCGCACCTGGCGGCGATCCTGGCAAGTATGGCCGATGCGGTCCTCGTGACGACCGCGGACGGCGAGGCGGTGGTAACGAATGCCGCCTATACGGAGCTCTTCAGCGACAAAGCGGTGATTCTCGCCGATGAAGCCGGCCAGCCCTTGCTCCCGGATGCAACACCGCAGGCGCGCGCAGCACAGGGCGAAACCTTCGCCATAACGTTTACCTTCACGATGGCGAATGGGCATCGCCGCTGGTGCGAGGCGATCGGGCAGCCCGTGCGTGGTCCAGATGACCAGCAGTGGGGCGTGGTGGTGATCCGCGATATCACCGAGCGCAGTCTACGCCGCATGCAGGAAGAGTTTCTGGCCCTGGCGAACCATGAGTTCCATGCTCCGCTGGCGGTGCTCAAGGGCTACCTCCACCTGCTGATCAAAGATCTCAGCGTGGACCCCGGACATGATCGTCCGCTGCACTACGCCGCCGCCCTGCAAACCGAGGTCGATCGCATGACACGGCTGGTCAATGATCTCCGGGATGTCACGCGCTTGCACAGTGGCAAGTTCAGCCTGGAGGTCGCGCCGGTGCAGCTGAAAACCCTCGTCCAGCAGACGGTGGAGATCGGGCGGATCTTGCTGCCGCGCCTCATGATCGCGCTGCATGCCGACGATGAACAGGTATGTATCAGCGGCGATGCCCAGCGGCTCCAGCAAGTGTTGCTCAATCTGTTCATCAATGCCAGCACCCATGCCGCTGGGAGTACCCGCATCGACGTTCGGCTTAGGCGGGTCGATGGCATGGCAGAGCTCGTGGTCCAGGATGACGGCGCAGGCATTGCCACGGAACACCTTGCGGACCTGTTTTCACGCTTTTATCAAGTGTCCCACTCCCGCTACGCCGGACAAGGCCTCGGCCTGGGGCTGTATATTTGTCAGCAGATTGTGCTGGCGCATGGTGGCACGATTGCCGTCGCCTCCGTCGAGGATGAAGGAACGACGTTTACGATCCAGATCCCATGCAGCCTCGCCTAGATAGAGTTCGCACAGCCGACCAGGGTCGCGCGTCGCCCCATGATGCATTCGACACCGCGATCACGCGCAGGGTGGGGACCGACTGGGCAGGCTCGATGGTAATTACGGCGCTGGTGCTGTTCAGGACAAAGGCAGCGGTGAACACGCGGGCGATGGTGATTGCGATGTACAGGGGTGGTGAGGTTGGTAAGTATTGATTATCGGTATGAGCAAGAGGTGTCCATCTGGTGGAGTGGATTCGTCATCCTGGATGCTATGTCGCCGTGGTAGACGGAGCATGAGGCTGTACGAGCGACGGTGTACACGATGCATCCCACAACGCGCCGTGACACGGTCTACGCACTGTGGGGCTGGGTGCGGCGGTCGTCCTAGGATGGATGGGTTCCTTCCCCGTACGGGCCGCTCTGCTCGCGGTGTGACTGGATATGTCGCGCGACCGTGAGGGCGCGCAGCAGATCCCACAGGTTTACCCAACCCTGTTCGGCAAGGTAGCTGACCCAATCTTGCTGTTCCCGAAGCCGCGCGTCGCTGAGCGGGTAGTGATGCACGAGGCAGGCAATGCCATTGCCAGTGACGACCCAGGTGCCAAACCGATAGACCACGGTTCCTACATCAAAGGCCGTGATCGCCTCGGGCACCTCCATCGGTCCCTGCTCCGTCAGAACCGTCCCGCTCAATGGCTGGCTTTGCGCTAGCAGGGCATCGATCGGCTCAAGATGTGCCTGGAGATAGCGTACCTCGATCATCCGTGGATCGGGTCCGCGCATATCCGTTTGAAAATCGGTCGCCGTGTAGTCGCTCATCGGTACTCCATCAAGGGATTCTCCGTGCGCTGGGGGGTGCGGTGATCCGTGGCTTCTTGCGGTCGCGCCGCGTTTCGATCGCCCGCATGGCCTCCCTGATCCGGATCGCCGCCATACCCTGTTCCTGGTTCGTGCTGGCGATGCGCGTGCTCGGACGCAAGATGCCGGACGAACAGATCACCAGGCTGAACATGCAGCGCGTCACACATGCGGTCCAACGTGTCGAGATCGATACGTGTGGCCCGGCTCGTATAGAGCGCGTGCGCGGTGTTGTAGGCGACGCCAGCCCGTTCAGCGAGCGCCTTGATCGTAAGCCCTTGCGCGCGGGCAAGCTCCCCTATCCGCATCCTGATTGGCATCGTTCCTCCAGTGTATCGTGGTGCCCATCCTAACTATACGTCAGAGGTGTCGCTGAAGTCAAGTACTACGCTACGCAACTAGGGCTATACAAATGATCGAACGTGTGCTATACTAAGCTATCCCGCTGAACCTCCATCACGCTACAACCAGGGCACGATCTCCTGCTGCTGTCTCACGGGCAGGCGTGGAGCACATCGTGATTCGATCGGTGTTCGAGGGCAGGCGGACCGCGGCGCGGTCGCTGGTCCTGGAGGGGTTAACGAGTATCGATGAAAGGACCAGCATGCTCTATCCTGAACCAAACACCACCGTCTATGAGCAGCATAGCGGTGTGACCGGATCGCCGATGCGTCCCCACGAGGCGCACTGGCGCTTCCTTGGCGAGCGCGAGGCGGCTGATGCGGCCTACTGTCTGCGCTTCGGCGTAGTTCAGGCGCCCGAGCCCTCTGGTATGCCCGACGGCGTCTGGTCGTATGCGATCCCTGGGGTCCAGCCTAACCCATGAGGCGATGCGTTGTCCAGACAGGGCTACGCGGCTGTCGCTTCATGCAGGGCATGCGCATCCGTCGAGTGGAGGTACCTTACTATGTCCATCCCCGACCCGTCTCATCCGCTACAAGCCCTCGCGATCGGGGGCGATGCAGCGCGGGTATCATTGGACGATGCGCGACCGGATCAGGCGCTTCGACCGCGCGCTGCGCCCGTTGCTGCCCTGCCGAAGAGCACGGATATCCTTAAGGTCAGTGCCCATTCACGCCCAAGCGCGGTCGCCGGGGCGATCGCGGGCGTGCTGCGGCAGCACTCCAGCGTCGAAGTCCAGTCGATTGGCGCGGGTGCTACCAACCAGGCCATTAAGGCCATTGCGATCGCCAGCGCCTACCTGCGCGACGACCACGTCACGATCGGATGTGTCCCGTTCTTCATCGACGTCACGATCGACGGCGAAGATCGGACGGCGCTCCGGCTGGTGATTGAGCGCTCTGCTGACTAACGTGGGGAGCGACACCGTGATGGGGATTGCGTGCTGCCGAGGCCACATTGCGCTGCGGTCCTCATGATCATTCCTGCTGATGGGTCTGCTGGCAGCGTGGACCATCGTGCATAAAGGACGCTGTATGTCGATACATCTTACCCGCGAGCAGGTCCTTGAGATCCTCGCGACCGCCCGCAGCCAGGGGACGCCACCAGACTTTTGCGCGGCCAATCTCCAGCAGTTGAATCTGGCCGACGTTGACCTCCGGGGTGCCGACCTGCGTGGGGCCGACCTGCGCTGGACCACGTTGTGCCGGGCGAATCTGGCGCATGCGAATCTCTGTGGGGCCGACCTCCAGGGCGCGAACCTCCAGGGCGCGAATCTGGGCTGGGCGAATATGCAGCGGGTGAATCTGCAGCGCGCCGACCTGCGCGCCGCCTACCTGGTCGATACCCAGCTGGACGGCACCGATATCAGCAAATCCGTTCGCTGATCGGTGTGCGTCCCGTGCGCATGGTACGATCGGAGCGATCACGACCGCTTTCACCAGGAACTCGTAGAAGGAAGTGTCTATGGCGCAATTGAGCTACCCATCAGCAACCGAGGTTCAGCTCCGGCTTGGTTCCCAGGAAAATGCTATTTTGACAGTCATACGTCGCTGGGGATGGTGGACGCGCGCCGATGTCGAAGGGCGCGTGCCAGGTACGACACAGGTCACTGGGGTCATTTTGACGGCCCCCCGCTCAGAAGATCGCATGATCCGCGATATTTTACACCGGAGCTTTCAACTCATGTTTCCGCCTGAGGGGGGCGAGGGCATCCCAACAACGCTTGCCCCAGCGGCACGGACGCGTCGCCCATACCGCTAAGGCAGGATCGGTCATGCGTGCCAAAGGCGATGCAGGGCGCGACCACCGAGCCGCGCAGCCCTTCCGGGGACATCACCGGGAGCGGCAGCCGCATCACCAAGCCCCTCCAACCGGATGCGTTGCTTACCCGCATGCAGTGGATACAACT
>DASUTC010000136.1 GCA_036374795.1 Herpetosiphonaceae bacterium | reverse complement strand
GCTGGAAGGCGGCGCGGAGCGCGGCCTCATCGAGGGGACCGCGCAGGCGCACGGCCAGCGGGATGGTGTAGGCCGCCGTGTCGGGTTCGAGCTGATCCAGCAGCCACATCTGCTGCTGCGCGTACGAGAGCGGCACGAGATCGGAGTGGGCCGCGCCCGCCGCGTCCGGCACGATCGGGTCGTCGCTGCGCTCGGCCTCGTCGATCTGCGCGGCCAGTCCGGCGACGGTTGGATGTTCAAAGAGTGCCCGCAGCGGCAGATCCACCCCGACGCGCTCATGGAGCCGGGCAATAAGCTGCGCTGCCAGCAGCGAGTCGCCGCCCAACTCGAAGAAATGATCGTCGACGCCGACGCGCTCGAGGCCCAGCACTTCCGCCCAGACTTCGGCAACGCGCTCCTCGGCGGGCGTGCGCGGCGCGACGAACGAGGCTCCTGGCGTTTGCTCGGCGCTGCGCTCGTCGAGCACGCTCCTGGCAAGGATCGCCAGCGTATCGTCGAGCACGCTGCTGCGGCAGGCGTGGCGCTGAATCTTGCCGCTGGAGGTTTTGGGAATACTGCCGGGCTTGATCAGGACAACGCCATAGACCTGCACATCGTGCTGCTCGGCGACGGCACGGCGGATCGCGGCGATGACCAGGCTTAGATCGGTCTTGCGGTGCTGGCGCTCGACCTCTTGCACGACGAACAGGTGCTCCTCGCCGTCAATCTCCACGGCGAAGGCAGCGCCCGCGGACGGACGCAGCGCCGGATGACTCTGTTCGACAGTTAGCTCGATGTCTTGCGGATAGTGGTTGCGGCCCCGAATGATCAGCATGTCTTTGAGCCGCCCGGTGATGAACAGCTCACCGTTTTGAACGATGCCCAGGTCGCCCGTGCGCAGGTACGGGCCGTCGTCTGTGTCGGCGAGCCGCGCCTTGAAGGTCTGGAGAGTTGCCTCGTCGCGCCGCCAGTAGCCCTGCGCCACGCTCGGCCCCGCCACCCAGATCTCGCCGATCTCGTCAGGCTGGCAGCGCGTCCGCCGCTGCGGATCGACGATCACGATCCGCTGATCGCCAAGCACCTGCCCACAGCCGACCAGCGCGCGTGTCTGCGCCGGTGTCTCGGCGGCCTCGACCGCGCGGTGCTGCGTCAGGGCCTCGGCGTCGAACGTGCGGATGATCGGCGGAGCGGTCCTGGTGCCGCCCGACACGATCAGCGTCGCCTCGGCCAGGCCATAGCACGGATAGAACGCCTCGCGCCGGAAGCCGTGGGGGGCAAACGTGGCCGCGAAGCGATCGAGCGTCTCGGCGCGCACGGGCTCGGCTCCCGAAAAGGCAACCTCCCACGTGCTGAGGTCGAGGGCGGCACATTGATCGGGCGTGATCTTGCGCGCGCAGAGATCGTAGGCAAAATTCGGCCCGCCGCTGGAGGTCGCGCCGTAGCGCGTGATCGCCTCCAGCCAGCGCAATGGACGCTGCAAAAACGCGACCGGCGACATGAGCGTGATCGGGAAGCCAGCGTACAGCCCTTGCAGAATACCGCCGATCAGGCCCATGTCATGATAGGGCGGCAGCCAGATCACGCCCCGGCTGGCAGGCGTGTGGCCGAAGGCATCGCGGATCAACTGCTGATTGTGGAGCAGATTGGTATGCGTGAGCATCACGCCCTTGGGCGCTGAGGTTGAGCCGGAGGTGTACTGCAAAAACGCCAGCGCCGCGCCGTTGAGCTGCGGCGTGTCGCACTCCGGCGCTGCGGTGGGCAGGTCGTCGGTCGCCAGCCAATGAAGCTGCCGCAGCTCAGGAGCCTGGGCAAGCCAGCGGTCCATCCCCGCTAGCATCTGCCGCGTCGTCAGCGCCAGCGTCGCCTGTGCGTCGGCGACGATCGTCGTCAGGCGCGAGGTGCGCCAGTTGAGCTGCGGCGGATACGCCGGAACCGCGACGATCCCGGCGTACAGGCAGCCAAAGAACGCCGCGATGTACTCCAGGCCGGGCGTGTACAGCAGCACCGCCCGCGCGCCGGGCACGGCATGTTCGCGCAGCAGCCCCCCGATCGCACGCGCGCGGGTGTCAAGCTCGGCGTACGTCAGGCTCAGGCTATTCGTCTCGCCATCCAGCAGAAAAGTATAGGCCTCGTGGTCTGGCTGGAACTGCGCCCGAAACCGTAGCAGGTCAACCAGATTCTCGACGTCAGATGTCGGTGTGGAGTGGCTCATGGGCATGAGAACCTATCGCGGTAAGACTGAGGTCGGTGGTTTGGGTGTCACTCGCGGCGTAGGCTCAAGCGCGATGATGCGCCAGCGGCGCGTGCTGCTTGAGCAGAACGCAAGATCCGAAGCTCCAAACTCTGTGCCAGGAAGATCAGCGGTGGCGCACCAGGCGCTCTGATGCAGGCAATCAAGATCGGCTGCGACGGTAGCTTCGTCGTGGCTATTATACCAAGTTTTAACAATGCGCGTTGAGTTCTGGATTTTGAGTTGTGGCCCTCACGCCCCGCCCTGCCGAACCCGCGCGGGTCCCGTTCCCGCTCGGCTTTCAGGATAGGCGAGGCGGAGGAGCGAAGCATGGGGGAGCGCCCCGCACACCCCCGGCCTGACGGCACTACTCGGCTGCAACGGGCGTCGCTCTGCGGCTGCCCTCCCAGGCGCGCGGCCATCCCGGCAGCATCGCGCTCAAGAGCGTGGCGAGCAGCGAAAGGTAGAAGGTAACGCGATACGTCGTCTCGAAGCCCGCGATCAGTTCGGTGCAGAGACGTGCATCGGCCTGGGTCGTCGGCGCGGCGACGTGCGCGCCTGCCGCGCCTGTGTCCGATGCCGCCCGCTGATCAGCCGCAGCGCCGCCCGGCACCGTCTCGCACAAGCCCACGCGCGGCCCCGCGCTGATGCTGCGCGATTGCTCCTGGCTCTGGCGCAGGAACGCCCGCGCATCGGCTGAGAGCGAGCCAGCAAGGATCGATGCCAGCGCCGCCACGCCAATCGCGATCATCACCTGACGTGTCGCGTTGACCAACGACGAGCCGCGCGCGAGCTGCTCCGCAGGCACAACCGAGAGCGCGGTGACAATCGTGGTCTGGATCGTGAAGCCGAGCGCGATACCGCGCAGGATCATCAGCAGCACGAGCCAGCTCAGCGGCGTATCCGCCTGGATCTGCGCCAACTGCCAGGTATTGATCATCAGCACGCCGAAGCCGATCACGAGCACCAGCCGTGGACCGAACAGATCGTTCAGCCGCCCCGCCAGCGGAGCTGTGATGCCAGCCGCCAGCGCCAGCGGCAGCAGCACGCTGCCGGTTTCAAGCCCGCTGCTGCCGCGCAGGGCTTGCAGGTAGATCGGCAGCAGAAATTCGGGGCCGAAGAGCGCGATCACGCTGACGTAGCCGACGAGGCTGGCGATCAGAAAGGTGCGTTGACCGAAGAGTCGCACGTTCAACAATGGCTCGGCGGCGACATACAGCTCGATATAGGCAAACACGGCCAGGGCCGCCACGCCCAGGCCGAACCAGATCAGCACCGAGGTCAATGGCTCGGTGCGCGCAATCGCTGCGGCGTAGAGGATCGCGCCGCAGCCCAGCGCCGAGGTCGCCAGCCCTGGGAGGTCGAAGGCTGGCCTGTGGGCGGGCCGCGACTCGTGCAGCAGCCGAGCCGCCAGCGCCAACCCGACCGCGCCGATCGGCAGGTTGATGAAGAAGATCCAGCGCCATAGCTCCTGATCGACCAGCCAGCCGCCGAGCAGCGGGCCGACAGCGGGCGCGACGACCAGCGCAACGCCAAAGAGGCCCAGCGCCAGACCGCGCTCCTCCGGCGGGAACGCGCCCACCAGCAGCGCCGTGCCGAGCGGCAGCATACAGCCTGCGCCGCAGCCTTGCAGCGCTCGCGCCGCGATCAGCAGCGGGAGGCTGGGCGCGAGGCCGCACAGCAGCGAGCCGAGAATAAAGATCAGCAGCCCCAGGCTGTACATGCGCTTGATTCCGAAGCGATCGGCGAGAAAGCCTGCGGCTGGCGTGCTGATGCCCAGCATCAGCGTGTAGATACTCAGCACCCACTGCGCCTGGCTCAGGTCGGCTCCAAACTCCTGGCGAAGGGTCTGAAACGCGACGTTGACCACGGTTGTGTCGAGCAGTGGCATGCAGAGGCCAAAGATGACGGTGATGAGCACTTTCCATTTTTGAGGCAGACCTGCCTGCCTGCTGTGGGGGAGCCGGGTGTCTGAGTGTGGCATGATCGGTCGCTCCTCGTGCAGAATGAAGGGATATGTTCGGGAACCAGCGTTTCGAGTTCCAGGTTCACAGTTCGGCGTTTCACGCTCCAAGTTTCAAGTTCCAAGGTTTCCTTGTGTCCTTTATCCACGAAATGCGCCGAGCCGCTGCTCCGGCTGCGCGGCGATCTGTTCCAGCAGTGCCTTGAACCGCTCAAGCATCCAATCGATCGTCGCGGCCTCGAAATCGCGCTCATAGAACGAGATGAGCAATCTCAGCTCCGCGCCCGACCAAATATCGACACGGATCGGAAATTCCGTTTGAGCCAGGCTATAGTCCTTGAGCGCGAGCGGATGGCTGAGATCAAGCGATGCTCCTGCCTCGCGCACGGAGCTATCGACTGGATAATTATCGAAGACCAGGACGCTCTCGAATAATCGCTGGTCCTGAGGCACCTCGCTCCATGCCTGAATCCTCGGCAGCGCGGCGTACTCGTAGGCGCGCATCTCGACCTGCTGCGCCTGCATCGCTTTCAGCCAGGGCAGAAGCTCGGCCCCGGCAGAGACGTGCGCGCGTACGGGCAGCGTGTTGATGAACAGCCCGACCATCGCTTCGATGTCGGCCAAGGTTGCCGGACGACCAGAGAAGGTAACGCCGAAGACGATGTCCTCGGTCCCGCTGCATTGGCTGAGCAGCAGCGCCCACGCGCCCTGCACCACGATGTTCAAGGTGAGCTGGTGGCTGCGGGCGAGCGCGTGCAGCGCCGCAGTAGTCGCCGCCGATACACTGATGCCTTGCTTACGATAGGCATGCCCGTCGCCGGCGAGAGCGCCAGCGTCGCGCTTCGGCAGCGGCGTGGGCGTCGGGAACGACCTGAGCATCTGTCGCCAGAACGTTTCGGCTGCGGCCTGATCCTGGCGCTCCAGCCACGCGATATAATCGCGGTACGGCCTGGCAGGGCTGGCCGATGGCGTGCGACCGGCGCACAGGTCGATGTAGGCGCTCAGCACTTCTTTGCGCACCAGCGACTCCGACCAGCCATCGAGGATCGCGTAGTGATTGAGCATCGCGAACTGATACACGTCGTCGGAGAGCCTGATCAGCGCCAGACGCAGCAGCGGCCCTGCCGCCAGATCGAAGCCACGCGCCCGCTCGGCCTCGAAGAATCGCTCCATCTGCGTCTCCTGCTCGGCTACCGACATGCCGCGCCAGTCGTAGTGTTCGAGCGCGATCGGCTGTGGAGCGTGGGCCACCTGTCGTGGCTGTTCGAGATCCTGCCACACAAACGTGGTGCGCAGCATCGCGTGGCGCTCGACGATATGCTGCCAGGCTTGCTCCAGCGCGGCAAGGTTCAAGTTCTTCGGCAGCGGAAAGCTGCGCTGCACCACATACAGGCCCGGCTGTGGATGATGCAGGCTATGGAAGAGCATGTTCTCCTGCATCGGTCCGAGCGCGTAGCCGTCCGCGACCGAGCGCTCGTCGCGCTGCACGGGGCTGGCCTGCTCTCCCATCACTGCGCTCGTTGGTGATTCGTCGGCGGATGTGCCCCGCGCTGCGTCTACCGCTGCGGCTAGCTCAGCGATCGTTTGATGCTGGAAGCATTGCTTGGGCGTGAGCGCGATGCCGCGCTGACTGGCGCGGGCAATCACCTGAATGCTGCGGATCGAGTCGCCGCCGAGCGTGAAGAAGTTCTCGTGGACGCCGACGCGCTCCAGCCCCAGCAGCTCGGCCCAAATATCGGCCAATGTCTGCTGCGTCGCCGTCTGTGGCGCGGCATAGGCCGCCTGCGTCTCCGCGAGCACCTGCGACGGCGCGGGCAGTTCGCGGCGATTGACCTTGCCGTTGGGCGTCAGCGGCAGGGCGTCCAGCACCACGAGCGCGCTCGGCACCATATGCTCCGGCAACTGCGTTTGCAGGAAGGCGCGAAGATCCGAGGGCAGCATTGCGCGCTCTGAGTTCTCTGGGTGTTCGTTTGTTCCATTGCTCTCCTGTTCTCCGTTTGTTCGTTGTGCGCCCAGAGGATGCCCGTTCTGTTGTTCTACCACGTAGGCTACTAGGCGTTTCTGCCCGCCCTCGTCGCGCGCCACGACGACCGCCTCGCGCACGGCAGGATGCTGCCGCAGCGCCGCCTCGATCTCGCCCAGCTCGATCCGCAGGCCGCGAATCTTGACCTGATAGTCGATGCGTCCCAGCAGCTCAAGCTGGCCGTCGGCCCGATAGCGCGCCCGGTCGCCGGTCTTGTAGAGCCGCGCGCCCGGCGCGCCCTGAGGGCACCCTTCGTACGGGCTGGGAATGAACTTCTCGGCGGTCAGATCGGGACGGCCCTGGTAGCCCCAGGCCAGGCCGATCCCGCCCAGGTGCAGCTCGCCGGGTACGCCGATCGGCACGAGCCGCTGGTGGCGATCCAGCACATACGCCCGCTGATTCGTCATCGGCTGGCCGTAGGGAATACTCTTCCAGCGCGGATCGGTCCGCTCAACCGCGTAGATCGTCGAGTCCATCGAGGCTTCGGTCGCGCCGCCGAGGCTGATCACCTGCATCGTCGGCACGAGCGCCCGGAGCCGATCCGGCAGCGATACCGGAATCCAGTCGCCGCCGAGCAGCACCAGCCGCAGCGCGCGCGGATGGAGATCCGGCTGATGATGGACATACTCAGCCAGCACATCGAGCAGCGCCGGGACAGAGTGCCAGATCGTGACCTGCTGCTGGACCAGCAGCGCGGCCCAGTGCGCCGGATCGCGCTCCAAGGCCGCCTCCGGCAGCACGATCGTCGCGCCCGCCGCCAGCGTGCCGAACACGTCGTACGCGCACATGTCAAAGCTCAGCGACGAGAGCGCCAGCAGCCGATCGCCCGGCCCGACCGCGAATCGGGTGTTGAAGTCGTGAAAGTTATTGACGCGACCCCGGTGGTCGAGCAGCACGCCCTTGGGCCTGCCAGTCGATCCCGATGTGTAGATCACGTAGACCAGATCGGCGGGCGAGACAGCGCAGGCGGGATTCGTGCCAGGCGCGCGCTCGATCACGGGCCAGTCGGCATCCAGACAGAGGACCTGAACATGATCCGTCGGCAGGCGGGTGCCCTCCGAGCGGAGGAGGTGCTGCTGGGTCAGCAGGACCGTGACGCGGCCATCCTCAAGCATGAACTGAAGCCGCTCCTGAGGATAGGCGGGATCGAGCGGCAGGTAGGCGCCGCCCGCCTTGAGAATGCCCATCAGCCCGAGGACCATCTCCAGCGAGCGCTCGACGCAGATGGCGACGGCGACATTCGGGCCGACGCCGCGCGCTTGCAGCGTATGCGCGACCTGATTGGCGCGGCGATTCAGCTCGGCATAGGTGAGGTGCTGCTCGCCTTGGAGCGCGGCGATAGCGTCGGGCGTGCGCACGACCTGCTCCTCGAACAGCGTGTGCAGACAGGTGCGGTCGGGGAACGGGCGGCGCGTAGCATTCCACGCGCCGACAAGCTCCTGCTGCTCGTCGGGGGCCAGGAGCGGCAGCGCTGACACGCGCCGCCCAGGATCGGCGACGATCCCCGCGAGCAGCACCGCGAAGTGCCGCGCCATGCGCTCGATCGTCGCGGCCTCGAAGAGATCGGTGCTGTATTCGAGCGTTGCGGCCAGGAGCTGCTCGGTTTCGTTGATCGAGAGCGTCAGATCGAACTTCGACGTTTCGCTCTCGACCGAGGACAGATCGAAGGTCAGATTCGATTGTGTCAGCGATTGGAGCGGCAGGTTTTGGAGCACGAACACCACCTGCACCAGCGGGTTGTGGCTCAGGTCGCGCGAGGGCTGGAGCTGCTCGACCAGCATCTCGAACGGCACATCCTGGTGCGCGTGTGCGTCGAGTGTCATCTGCCTGACGCGGGCCAGCAGCTCGCGGAAGCTGGGATCGCCGCGCAGATCGGCGCGCAGCACAAGATGATTGGCAAAAAAGCCGATCAGGTGCTCGGTTTCGACCTGCGTCCGTCCGGCGATCGGCGAGCCGACGACGATGTCATCCAGATCCGTATAGCGATGGAGCAATGTCTGAAACGCCGCCAGCAGCGTCATGAACAGCGTGGCACCTTCGCGCTGAGCCAGCGCGCGCACGCTGGCCGTCAGCTCCGGCCCGATCTCGAAGGCATAGTGCGCGCCGCGAAAGGTCTGGATCGGCGGGCGAGGGTGATCGGCGGGCAGCTCCAGCAGCGGCGGCACATCGGCGAGCTGCCGCCGCCAGTAGCTAAGCTGCTGATCCAGCACCTCACCCTGCAACCACTGGCGCTGCCAGGCCGCGAAGTCGGCGTATTGCACCGGCAGCTCCGGCAGCAGCCCCGACGCCTCCACGGGCGCTCCCTGCGTGAAAGCCGCATACAGCGTCGTCAGCTCGCGCATGAACACGCCGAACGACCAGCCATCCGAGACGATATGGTGCATCATCAGCAGCAAGGTATGCTGCTGCGCGTCAAGCCGCACGACCGTCACGCGCATCAGCGGGCCGTGCTGAAGATCGAACGGGCGATTGGCCTCCGCGACCGCCAGCCGCTGCACCTCGGCCTCGCGCTCCGCGGGCGCAAGCGCCCGCAGATCGACCGTCGCCAGCGGGAAGGGCGCAGGCGGGTTGATCACCTGCACCGGCTGCCCATCGACGAGCGCAAAAGTCGTGCGCACGACCTCATGCCGCCGCATAATCGCGTCGAGCGCCTGCTGGAGCGCCAGGAGATCGAGCGGGCCGCTCAGCCGAATCGCCAGCAGCGGCTCGTTGTAGAACGGATTGCCCGGCTCAAGCTGATCCAAAAACCAGAGCCGCTGCTGCGAGAACGAGAGCGGAAACATGTTGGTTTCCCGCGACTGTGGCCGGATCGGCGGGCGGGAATCGGCTCTGGTTTCCTGGTTCAATCTATGCAAACGTCGCCGGAACAATTCCTGTTGCTCCGGCGATAGATCGGCCAGCAGCTTCGCGAGATCACTCATGGGCTTCTCCCTTATCGATGAACGGTTGTTCAGCCTCAAGCATCGCCTGCACGTCGTCCGGCGAAAGCTGCCGGATCTCGGCTAGAAGCTGTTCCAGCCTGGCGCGATCGGTCTGCTCGACCTGCTTTTCGACGATCAGCCGCGCAGCCTGGGCGACCGTCGGGGCGGTAAACAGGCTTTGCAGCGGCAGCTCGATGTTGAAGGTCTGGCGAATGCGCGACATCACCTGCGTTGCCAGCAGCGAGTGGCCGCCGAGGTCAAAAAAGCTGTCGTGAATGCCGACCTGCTCAAGGCCCAGGACCTGCTGCCAGATCGCCGCGAGCTGCTGCTCGATCTCAGTGCCGGGCGCAACGTAGCTCTCGCGGATCTGGGGCCGTGGATGGAGCACCGTCGCGTCCTGTTGATCTGTGCTGTCGGCGCTCCGGGCTCCCACGTCGTGTTTGATCCAGACGTTCAGCCGCGCCGCGAGATCGCCCGTGGAGACGACGACCTGCCCGTCGGGCGCGGTGGTCACGACATGATCGAAGGCCGCGCGTGCCTCGGCGGGCGTCATGCTGTACTGATCGATGCTGCTGTGTGCGACAGTGCTCTCGGCCTCGGTTTCCCGCTGCGGCCAGCCGTCCCAGTTGGCGCTGATCCAGGCCGTGGCGCTGGTTTTGTTGCGATTGGTCGCAAACGCATCCATGAAGACGTTCGCGGCGGCATAGGCCGCAAAGCCGAGGCCGCCCAGCACGGCGGCATTTGAGGAAACGAGCAGGCAAAAATCTAACTCCTGGTCGCGGAGCAGCCGGTCGAGCACGTACAGGCCGTGCGCTTTGGGCCGAAACTGCATCTCCGACTCGGCGCGTCCGACCGCGCTGATCGGGCTAAGGATCGAAGGGCCGGTTGTCACGCCCGCCGCATGGATCACACCATGCAGCGCACCAAATCGCTCGTAGACGCGGGCGATGGCATCGCGCATCTGCGCATGTTCCGCGACATCCGCGCCGACGACGAGTACCTCCGCGCCCTGCTGCTCAAGCGCCAGCACATCGCGCAGCTTGCGGCTGACCGGATCGCTGGGCTCGTGCTCAGACAGCCAGCGCTCCCACTCGGCGCGCGGCGGCAGCGCGGTGCGTCCAACCAGCGCGAGGCGCGCGTGGACCGTCTGCGTCAGATGTTCGGCCAGCAGCAGCCCGACGCGGCCAAGGCCGCCGGTGATCAGATAGACGCCGCGCTCGCGCAGCGGCCTGACAGCGCCGTTCGTCTGGTCCAGGCGGATCGGCTCGTAGGTCTGGACCCAGCGCTGCCTGCCACGGTAGGCGACCACGAGATCCGGCGCGGGTACAGCGCACTCGGCGATCAGGTGATCGATCAGCGCCGCCATCTGACGACCGCCGCGCTGTGGTAGCACAACGTCGATACACTGGCAGGCGATGCTTGGATACTCCTGCGGGATGACTTTACACGCTCCCAGGAGCGGCGTCTTGGGCGTGCAGATCGCTTCGTCGCCGGTCACGTCGTGCAATCCGCTGGTGAGGACGGCCAGCCTGATTGGCGCTCCGTCCTGCAACGGCTGCGCCAGCCCTGCGGCTTCGAGCGCCTGCGTGAGGAATAAAAGACTGTAGTAGCCGCGATCCTGGGCGCTGGCGAAGGCTGCCTGATCATCTGTCGGCTGCGCGTCTGCTTCTCCGCTGACGCTCCAGCAGTGCATGATCGCCTGCGGCGCGCGATCCACCGACCGCAGTGTGTGGAGCAGCGCCGTATAGTCTTCGGGCCGACGCGGATCGATTGTGTAGCCGTCGTCGCCGGGCGCGAAACCGGCTCCGCCGCGCACCACGATCACCTGCTGGCCGGTCTGCGCCAGCCGCCCCGCGATCCGGTCGCCGAAGCCCGCGCTGTCGGCGAAGATGAGCCACTGCGATGGCTGCCTGTTCTCGCCCACATTGGACAATTCCGGCGCTTGTGTTCGCTGCCACCACGGGCTATACAACCAGTTGGCAATCTTCGACGTTTTGCCCGACGCGCTGCGCGGCTGGATTCCGGCGCGCGTGTCGTCGCGGGGCTCGATCCAGTAGCGCTGGCGCTCGAAGGGATAGGTTGGCAGCGGCACGCGCCGCCGCCGCTCCGCATACAGCGCGGCCCAATCCACCGCGACACCCGCCAGCCACAGCCTGCCCAGCGCCGCCAGCATCGTCGCGCGATCGGCCTGCTGATCCTGCGGGTGGCGCAGCGACGTCAGGATGATGCGCTGATCCGCCGGTGCGCACTGCTGCCGCGCCAGGGTGCTGAGCGTGCGGCCCGGCCCGACTTCCAGCAGCGCCCAGTCGTGGTGGCGCATCAGCTCGGCGATGCCGTCGGCGAAGCGCACGGTCTGCCGAAGCTGCGCGACCCAATACTCTGGATCGGTCGCCTCCGCAGCGGTGATCCAGGTGCCGCTCACATTCGAGATAAACGGGATGGTCGGCGGCTGCAACGCGACCTGCCGCACCTGTGAGCGGAACGCATCCAGCATCGGATCGATCAGCGGTGAGTGAAACGCATGCGATGTGTGCAGCCGCCGCGTTGCTACGCCGCGCTCGTCCAGCCGTTGTTCGACGGCAGCCACAGCCTCGAAAGAGCCGGAGAGGACGCACAGCGCGGGGCCGTTGACCGCCGCCAGCGCGAGATCGGAGCCGAGCAGTGGGGCGAGGTCGCGCTCCGGCAGCGGCACGCTCAGCATCGTGCCGGAGGGCAGCGCTTGCATCAAGCGCCCGCGCGCGGCGACCAGCGCGGCTGCGGATTCCAGCGTCAGGACACCCGCCAGACAGGCTGCGACGTACTCGCCGATGCTATGGCCGATCAGCGCATGAGGCCGCACGCCCCAGGCGATCCAGAGCTGCGCCAGGGCATACTCGACCGCGAAGAGCGCTGGTTGTGTCAGCTCCGTCTGGTCGATCGCGCCTGGATCGGCGGTCGTGGTCGACGGATAGATCGCGTCGCGGAGGTCGCAGGTCCCCTCTGGGTGGAGATGTGGCCGGAAGAGTTCGGCGCAGCGGTCGAGCCACGAGCGAAAGACCGGCTCGTCCTGGTACAGCTCGCGGGCCATCTCGGCATACTGCGCGCCCTGCCCCGGAAACAAAAACACGACGGGCCGCTCGTAGGGCGCGGCTGCTCCCGTCATTACCCGCTGTGGCCTGTCGGTCGTCAGGGCTGCCAGCGCGTCGGCGTGGTCGCGGCAGACGAGCGCGCGGCGGTAGCTGAACGCCTGGCGTCCAAGCTGTAGCGTGTAGGCGACATCGGCGAGCGGTATGTTGGGATGCTGCCGAAGATACTGCGCGAGGTTGTCGGTAGCCTGCTCCAGCGCGGTTTCAGTTTTGGCGGAGAGCGCCAGCAGATGCCACGGACGCGACGTTGAATCTGCCGCGATCGGCGGCGCTTCTTCGACGATCACGTGAGCGTTGGTGCCGCCGATGCCAAACGAGCTAACTCCGGCACGGCGCGGCGTGCCGCCGGGCTGCCACTCGGCGAGCGCGGTGTTGACGTACAGCGGCCCGGCGGCAAAGTCAATCTGTGGATTGGGCTGCTGAAAGTGCAGGCTGGGCGGGATCTGGCGGTGCTTGAGCATCAGCGCGGCTTTGATCAGCCCCGCGACACCGGCGGCGGCGTCTAGGTGCCCGATGTTGGTTTTGACCGAGCCGATCGCGATCGAGCCGCGCGGCTGCGTCCCGCCAAAGACCTGATTCAGCGCGGCGATCTCGATCGGGTCGCCCAGCGGCGTGCCCGTACCGTGCGCCTCGATGTAGCTAATCGTGCCGGGCGCGACTCCCGCCGCCGCGAGTGCATCGGCGATCACCTGGGCCTGGCCGTCCACGCTGGGCGCGGTATAGCCCACCTTGGCCGCGCCATCGTTGTTGATCGCGGAGCCACGAATCACCGCGTGAACCGTATCGCCGTCAGCCAGCGCGTCGGCCAGGCGCTTGAGCACCACCACGCCGACGCCGCTGCCGCTCACGGTGCCCTGCGCCGCAGCGTCGAAGGCGCGACAGTGGCCGTCGGGAGAGTTCACGCCGCCCGCCTCATACAGGTAGCCCCGGCGATGCGATGGATTGACGGCAACGCCTCCGGCCAGCGCTATCGCGCACTCGCCGATCAGCAGGCTGCGGCATGCCAGGTGGACCGCGACCAACGAGGTCGAGCACGAGGTTTGCACGTTGAGGCTCGGCCCCTTGAGGTTGAGCTTGTATGAGACACGGGTGGCGACATGATCTTTCTCATTGCCGAGTCCGGTCTGGAACACGCCCACCTCGCCAAGCAGCGCCCGGTTGGAGTAGAGGTTGAGCAGGTAGCTGTTGAGGCCAGCGCCCGCGAACACGCCAATCCGCCCAGCGTAGGAGTGTGAGCTGTAGCCCGCGTGCTCCAGCGATTCCCAGGCGCATTCCAGAAACAGGCGATGCTGCGGCTCCATCATCTCCGCCTCACGTGGCGTGTAGCCGAAAAACGCCGCCGCGAAATACTCGATCTGGTCCAGCGCGCCGCCCGCTTTGACGTAGTTGGGCTGCTCGATCAGCGACGGATCGACGCCTGCCGCCAGCAGCTCATCGTCGCTAAAGAAGCTGATCGACTCAGTGCCGTCGCGCAGGTTGCGCCAGAAGGCATCGATGCTCTCGGCCCCTGGAAAGCGACCGCTCATGCCGATGATCGCAATCGCGGAGGTGTCCGGGCCGGATGCCGGGCCGTGCTGCGCGCCCCGCTCCACGGCGCGCTTCGGATCGGGCGGCGGCGCGCTCAGCGCCGCCGCAAGCGCGCTGACCGTGGGATAGCGGAATAAGTCGACCATCGAGATCTCGCGGTTGAGCGCTGCGCGGAGCTTGCCCTGCACCTGGAGCATACGCAGCGAGTGACCGCCCAGGTCAAAGAAGTTGTCGTGCGCGCCGATCTGCTCGACATGCAGCACGGCCTGCCACACGGCGGCGATCGTCTGCTCAAGCTCCGTGCGCGGCGCTGCGTGCGGCGCGGCTCCGGATGGGCGCAGCTCCTCCGGCGCGGGCAGCGCTCTGCGGTCGATCTTGCCGTTGGGCAGCAGCGGCAGCGCGTCGAGCACCACAAATGCCGACGGGATCATGTAATCGGGCAATTGATCCTTCAGGTGCGCGCGGAACGCAGGGGGCAGGCCCTCACCCCGGGCCGGGTGTCCTTTGGGCATGGCGCCCGTTCTTTGTTCTACAACGTACGCTACCAGCCGCTTCTCGCCGGGCGCATCTTCCCGCGCGAGCACGATCGCGTCATGCACCGCTGGATGCTGGCGTAGCGCGGCCTCGATCTCGCCCAGCTCGATCCTGAAGCCGCGCAGCTTGACCTGCTGATCGACGCGGCCAAGAAATTCGAGCGTGCCGTCGGCCCGATAGCGCGCGAGATCGCCCGTGCGGTAGAGCCGCGCGCCCGGCGTCTCGCCGAATGGATGCGGCACGAACTTTTCCGCCGTCAGGTCGGGCCGCGCGTGGTAGCCCCAGCCAAGACCATCGCCGCCGAGGTAGATCTCACCGGGCACACCCAGCGGCACGGGCTGCCGCCAGCGATCCAGCAGATAGACCTGCTGGTTGGCCGTGGGCCGTCCGATCGGCACCGTGCCAGCCGCAGCGCTCGCCGCAACGCAGCTCGTCGGATAGGCTGTCGCCTCGATCGTTGTCTCGGTCGGGCCGTAGGCGTTCACAAAGGCCATGTCGCGGCCCAGGAGCCTGACCCACGATTGCAATGCGCTGCGCGCGACGCGGTCGCCGCCGAGATGCAGCAGCCGCACCGTCGAGAGACGCGCGGCATCGTCGGCTGTGAGTTGCTCGGCCCATGGCTGCCAGAAGGCCGTCGGCAGATGCAACATCGTGATCGCATGGCGCGCACAGTCCTGCGCGAGGCGGCTGCCCAGCAGCTCAGGCGCAGCGTCGGGTATCACCAGGGTCGCGCCGCTGACGAGTGGCGGCAGCAGCTCCTCAAGCGATGCGTCGAAGCTCACGGAGATAAACTGGAGCACACGCTCACCGAGCGCGAGCTGCCAGCGCGCAGCCAGATCGAGCGTATGATTGACGATCGCACGCTGCGGAATCATCGCGCCCTTGGGCTGCCCCGTCGAGCCGGAGGTGTAGATCAGGTAGGCTAGATCGTCGGCGGATACTCCGATGGTCGGTCTGGTGGCGGGAGCCTGCGCGATGCGCTCCCAGTCGGCATCCAGGCAGACGATGCCGACGCCGCGCCGATCGTCGGCGAGCTGCGGCAGGTGTGGCAGGAGTCGGCGCTGCGTGAGCAGCACCGCAATGTCGGCATCGGCAGCCATGAAGCGCAGCCGCGCGGCGGGATAGGTCGGATCGAGCGGCACGTACGCGGCCCCGGCCTTGAAAATGCCGAGCAGCCCGACGATCAGATCGAGCGAGCGCTGGACACACAGGCCCACGCGCGTGCCGGTCTTAACTCCGAGCGCGCGCAGATGACGCGCGAGCTGGTTGGAGCGGCTATCCAGCGCGGCATAGCTGAGCTGCTGATCGTCGTAGATCGCCGCGATGGCGTCGGGCATGCGCGCGACCTGCGCCTCGAATAGATCGTGCATGCAGGCGTCGCGCGGGTAATCCGCATCGGTGGCGTTCCAGCTCACCAGCAATTGCCGCCGCTCGGCTGCCGACAGGATTGTCAGATCGTCCAGCCGCCGGTCGGGCTGCTCCGTGATGCTCTCAAGCACCGTTTGCAGGTGTCCCAGCAGCCGCTCGATCGCCGTGGCCTCGAAGCGACCGCAATCGTAGGCGCAGCGCAGGACCAGGCGCGGGCCAGGCTCGGCGATCAGCGCCAGCGGAAGGTTCGTCCACTGCGTCGCGCGCACATCGCGCACGGTAACGCTGCTGTCGGGCCTGTCCGTCGCCGCGTCGAGCGGATAGTTCTCGAAGACGACGATGCTCTCGAACAGCGGCAGGCCGTGCGGCACGTCGCTCCAGTTGCGGATCTCGAACAAGGGGCTGTACTCATACCGGCGCATCTCGGCCTGCTGCGCTTGCAGCGCTTGCAGCCAGGGCAGGAATCGCTCCCCAGACGCTACCCTGACCCGCACCGGCAGCGTGTTGATGAACAGCCCGATCATCTCCTCGACGCCTGGGAGAGCGGCTGGACGACCGGAAACCGTCGTGCCAAAGACGACCTCATCCTCGCCGCTGTAGCGGCTGAGCAGCAGTGCCCAGACTCCTTGCAGCAGCGTGTTGAGCGTCATGTGCTGCCGCCGCGCCAGCGCTTGAAGCGCCTCGGTGATCGCCGCCGATACGCTGACAGCCTGCTCGGCCTGCGCGCCGATCGCATCGCCGCCCGGTCGCGCGAACGGCAGCGGCGTGGGCGCGGTAAAGCCGCTCAGCCTATGTCGCCAGAACGTCTCGGCCTGCGCCAGGTCTTGCCGCTGGAGCCAGGCGATATATTCGCGGAACGGTCGCGGCTGCGGCAGGGCAGGCTCCTGACCACGCACGAACGCATCGTAGAAGGTCAGGACCTCGTTGAAGACCAGCGGCAGCGACCAGCCATCCAGCAGGATATGGTGATGCGTCCAGACGAATCGATAGCTGTCGTCGCCGATCTGGAAGAGATTCAGCCGCATCAGCGGCGCTTTCGAGAGCTTGAAGCCACGCACCCGCTCGGCCTCAAGGAACGCCGCGAGCTGTCGCTCGCGCTCAGGCTCGGACATAGCGCGCCAGTCATGCCGCTCGACCCGCACGTTGACCTGTCGGCCAACGACTTGCAGCGGCTGCTCAAGCTTCTCCCAGGCAAAGGCCGTGCGCAAGATCGGGTGCCGATCCACCACGCGCTGCCAGGCCCGCTCGAAGGCATCGGCGCTCAATCGCTCCAGCACGCATGCGAGGCGCGAGACGTAGAGGCCAGCCTCCGGCTCGTACAGGCTGTGAAAGAGCATGCCCTGCTGAATTGGCGAGAGCGGGTAGGCACCCTCGATCTGTTTTGAACTCATCCGCCCCTATCCTTCCTCAAACTCAACCTGATCGAGCGCGGTATCGAGATCGTCCTGCGACAGCCCGGCGAACGGGTCGCTCAGATCGTCGGCGGTCTGCGCAGAGTCTTCGACCGTCGTCGTCGCCACCGCCGCCAGCTCTGCGATCGTCTGGTGCTGAAAAAGATCTTGCGGCGTCAGGCGCAGCCCGGCCTGATTCGCTTTCGCGATGATCTGAATGCTGCGGATCGAATCGCCGCCCAGCTCGAAGAAGTTATCATGGATGCCAACCTGATCGAGTCTCAGGATCATCGTCCAGATGTCGGCCAACGTGTGCTCCTCCGGCGTGCGCGGCGCGACAAACAGCGCCTCCAGCTCCGGTCGGGCGGCTTCGGGCGCGGGCAGCCCGTGGCGATCGAGCTTGCCGTTGGGCGTCAGCGGCAGCGCATCGAGGAGCACAAAGCTCGCGGGGAGCATGTAGTCGGGCAATCGATCTTTCAAGTAGGCGCGGAGTTCAGAACTCCACGTTCCACGTTCCACGTTCCACGTTTCAGGTTCCGCGTGCCCAGCGCCTTTGTTCTCTTGTTCTACCACGTAGGCGACGAGCCGCGTGTGTCCGCCATCTGCTCGCGCCAGCACCACGGCCTCGCGCACGTCTGGATGCGCGCTCAGCGCGGCCTCGATCTCGCCCAGCTCGATCCGAAAACCGCGCACCTTGACCTGATGATCGACGCGGCCAAGGAAGATGATCGTGCCGTCGGGCTGGTAGCGCGCCAGATCGCCGGTTTTATATAAGCGCGCTCCTGGGTGGGAGCTGAACGGGTCGGGCACGAACACGGCGGCGGTGCGCAGGGGATCGTCGAGGTAGCCGCGCCCGACGCCCAGGCCGCCGACACAGAGCTGCCCCGGCACGCCGATCGGCACCGGCTCAAGGCGATCGTCTACGATGTAGAGCCGCGTGTTGGCGATCGGACGACCGATCGGTATGTGGATCGCGTCGGCGGGCGGCGGCGCGAGGATCGCGTGGTGCGTGACATCATCCGAGCATTCGGTCGGGCCGTAGGCGTTGAGCAGCGCAATCTGCGGATAGACCTGTAGCCACGCACGGCACACGTCGGGTGGCAGCGCCTCGCCGGTCAGCATCAGCCAGCGCAGCGCAGCCAGGCGCGGAGCACTTCGATCGTCTCGATCCAGCTCGTCGAGCAGCGCCCGCAGCAGCGACGGCACGATTTCAAGGATCGAGATCGTCCCGCGCTCGACCTCCGCCAGCAGCCGCAGCGGGTCGCGCGCGATAACGTCTGGGAAGATATGCACCTGCCCGCCGACGAGCAGCGCCGACAGGAATTGCCAGACCGAAATATCGAAGCTTTGCGAGGCCGTCTGCGCGACACGGTCGGCGGCGGTGAGCCGCAGATCGGCGACTTTCGCCAGGGCGTGGTTGAGCATGCCCCGGTGTTCGACCATCGCTCCTTTCGGCACGCCGGTCGATCCCGACGTATAGATCACGTAGGCCAGATTCCGCGAGGTCGCTCGCGTCGGCAGATTATCAGCCGGATCGTCGTCCTGTGCCAGCTCCTCGATCGTCAGCGCCAGTGGCCGACGCTCCGCCGCGAGTGGCTGGAGCGCCTGGTCGAACGCCTCGGCCAGCGGCGATGTGACGAGCGCCAGGGTGGGGCGGCTCTGGCTCACGATCTGACCAACCCGACCGGCAGGGTAGAGCGGGTCGAGCGGGAGGTACGCGCCGCCCGCCTTGAAGATCGCCAGGATCGCGACCAAAAAGTTGATGCTG
The DNA here is from genome assembly GCA_036374795.1 of Herpetosiphonaceae bacterium. Lineage (NCBI taxonomy): Bacteria > Bacillati > Chloroflexota > Chloroflexia > Herpetosiphonales > Herpetosiphonaceae > Herpetosiphonaceae bacterium. The sequence goes on along the minus strand of DASUTC010000136.1, from coordinate 3,803 downwards.
CGCTCGGCGTACAGCGCGACCACACAGTCGGGGCCGACGCCGCGCTGAGCCAGGGTGCGCGCCAGCCGGTTGGCGCGCTCGTTCAGCTCGCGGTAGGTCAGGCTGCGCTCCCCGAAGACCACCGCAGTGGCGTCGGGCGTGCGCGCGACCTGCGCCTCGAAGATCTGGTGCAGGCAACCATCAGGCAGCTCGACCTGCGTGGCGTTCCAGGCTGCTACCAGTTGCCGCCGCTCATCGTCGGTCAGAAGCGTCACGTCTGCCAGCCGCTTCCGGGGGTCGGCCACGAGCGCCTGCAACACGTTCTGGTAGTGTCCCACCAGCCGGGCGATCGTGTTGGCCTCGAACAGATCCGTAGCGTACTCGACCATCCCGCTGATGCCGCGCGGCGTTTCCTCGATGAACAGCGTCAGATCGAACTTGGCCGCGCCGCTGTCGATCGGCACCGGCTGAAGCGACAGGCCAGGCAGATCCAGCGCCGGAAGCGGCGCGTTCTGGAGCGCGAACAAAACCTGAAACAGCGGCACGCGGCTCAGGTCGCGCGTGGGCTGAAGCTGATCTACCAGTATCTCGAACGGCAGATCCTGGTGAGCATACGCGCCGAGACAGACCTCGCGCACGCGATCGAGCGCCTCGTCGAAGGGCGGATTGCCGCCGAGGTCGGCGCGCAGCACCAGCGTGTTGACGAAAAAGCCGATCAAGCTCTCAAGCTCGGCGTGCCTGCGATTGGCGATCGGCGTGCCGACCACGATGTCGGTTTGACGGCTGTAGCGCGCGAGCAGCGCTTGGAACGCTGTCAGCAGCGTCATGAAGAGCGTCACGCCTTTGCGCTCGCTCAGCGCCGTGAGCGCCGCGCTCAGGTGTGAGGACAGCGTGAACCTGAAGTTCGCGCCCTTATAGGTTTGCACCGCCGGACGAGGATAATCGGTCGGGAGGTCGAGCGTGGGCAGACCGGCAAGCTGGCGCTTCCAGTACGTCATCTGGCGCTCGAACGTCGCGCTATGTGCGGCCTGCGCATCGTCCCCGGCGAGCCATTGCTGCTGCCAGTGCGCGTAGTCGGCGTACTGCACGGGCAGATCGGGAAGCGGCGCGGGATTGCCGCCGGAGCCTGCTTCGTAGAGCGCGGCCAGCTCGCGGATCAGCACGCCGATCGACCAGCCATCCGAGACGATATGATGCATCGTCAGGAACAGCATATACTCCTGATCGTCCAGGTGCAGCACGCTGGCGCGCAGCAGCGGTGCATGGGCCAGATCGAAAGGCCGCCGCGCCTCGACGGCTGCCTGGCGCAGCGCCTCGGCCTCGCGCTGATCTCTGGGGAGCGTCCGCAGATCGATCAGCGGAACGGGCAGCGCCAGGCTCGGCGCGATGACCTGGCGCGGCTGGCCTTCGACCGTCAGAAACGCCGTGCGCAGCGACTCATGCCGCCCGACGATCGCGTTGAGACTCCGCTCAAGCGCGGCGACATCGAGCGCGCCGCTGAGTCGCACGATCGTTGGAATATTGTAGGCAAAGCTGCCAGGCGTGAGCTGGTCGAGGAACCAGAGGCGCTGCTGCGCAAACGACAGCGGCAGATCGACGTCACGCGGTACGGGCTGGATCGGCGGTACTTCCTTCTGATCGGCAGCTACGCGCGCGGCGGCGATCGATTCGCCCAGGCTGGCGATCGTCGGAGCCTCGAACAGGCTGCGCAGCGGCAATTCTACCTGCAACGTGTCGCGCACCCGGGCGATGACCTGCGTGGCAAGCAGCGAATGTCCACCCAGCGCGAAGAAGTTATCGTGGATGCCGATCCGATCCAGGCTCAGGATACCGCCCCAGATCTCGGCGAGCGCCTGCTCGTCGGCGGTGCGCGGCGCGACAAAGGCCGACTCCAGCTCAGGTCGAGTCCGGTCCGGCGCTGGCAGCGCCTTGCGATCGAGCTTGCCGTTGGCCGTGAGCGGCAGCGCATCGAGCAGCATGAAGGTCGCCGGTACCATGTACTCCGGCAGCCAGGCCTCAAGGAAGCTGCGTAGCTGCGGCGTCAACTGACGCGCAAACGAGCCTTCGAGCGGATCGTTGGCGTACTCCCGCCAGGGCTTGAGCTGCCTCGGCTCGTCGGGCAGCGCGAGGATCGCCGCGCTGCTGCCCGTGGCTCGTCGTCGCCATACGACATCGTACGCGCCGTCGGTGCTGCTCGGCGACCAGCGCAGATCGACGGTGTATCCTAGCTCGTCGCCCAGCGCATACAGCTCTTCGGGATGCCAGCCCGGCACCTGTGACGCCTGCTGCACCGCAGCCCGGAGATCATCTGCGGTCGCCGGGCCTTCGGCTGCCAGCAGCAGCGCGGTGCTCTTCAGCGCGGGACTCAGCCGCGTATTCGGCACCCGGCTAATGCCCAAGCTCTCCGGCACCGTCTCGATCAGCAGGCGCAGCGCCGACAGATCGAGATCCGGCTGCCAGACGTGCCAGGCAACAGGCATCGGCGCTGCGTGCGGCTCGATATGCAGCAGCACGTCGTAGCGGAAGAGCGTCATCTCGTTATCGTGGTGGCCGCGCTTGGGCAAAATCTGGACCGCTCCGATCTGCGGAAGCTGCTGCTTGAGCGCGAAGAAAAAGGCCGGATCGAGCACCAGCTCTTGCTCAAGCAGCACATGCTTCTGCATCTGGTGCCGAAGCTGTGCCCTGGTCGTCGATCCCGGCGCCTGGTGTAGCTCAACCGAGGCGTAGAACGCATCGAGCAGCGGCAGGCTGCGCACGTCGCCCACGAAAATAAAGCCGCCGGAGCGCACAGCGCCAATCGCCCCTTCCAGCACGCGCACCAGATACTCGCTGCTGGGAAAGTACTGTACGACCGAGTTGAGCACCACGGCGTCGAACGTTTGCGCCGGAAGATCCGCGAATTCGTCCGCCGCGCGCTCGAACAGATCGATCGGCGGTAGCGGCTGTGCCAGCCTCGGCAAGTGCTGGCGAATGTAGCTCAGCGCGGTGTTCGAGAAGTCTGTAGCGCAGTAGTAGGCGCAGTGCGGCGCGATCCGAAACAGCAGCAGGCCCATGCCGCAGCCGATCTCAAGCACCCGCTGCGGCTGCCAGTCCAGAATGCGCTCCACGGTTCGGTCGACCCACTCGCGCATCTGGTCGGCTGGGATCGGCAGCCCGGTGTAGCTACTGTTCCAGCCAACGATGTTGAAGGTCGGATCGTCGTCGGGCGCGCGCTGGCGATATGTCTCGTCGAAGACCGTCTCCCACTGCGCAACCTGCGCGACGGTCAACGTTTCGATCTCTGAGTTCTGAGTTTCGAGTTCTCGACTCTCCACTTGTTCGCTTGTGCGCCGGGTGCCCGTTCTTTGTTCTCGTACAACGTACGCTACCAGTCGTTGGTCGGGCTGCGCGCCGGTCTGTGGCGGGTCTTCGCGCAGGAGCACCGCCGCGTCGCGCACGGCGGGATGGCGGCGCAGCGCCGCTGCGATCTCGCCCGGCTCGATGCGATACCCGCGCAGCTTGACCTGCTGATCGACGCGGCCCAGGTAGGCGAGATCGCCATGCGGCAGATAGCGCGCCCGATCGCCGCTGCGGTAGAGCCGCGCGCCCGGCACGCCGCTGAAGGGATCGGGCACGAAGCGCGCGGCGGTAAGTGCCGGATGGCCGGGGTAGCCGCGCGCGACGCCCGCGCCGCCGACATAGAGCTCGCCCGCCACGCCCAGCGGCACCGGCTGCCTGTGGGCATCGAGCAGATACAGCGCCAGATCGGGGAGCGGCGCGCCGATGCGGCTGCCGCCGACCTCGGCGTCGGCGTGCGTGAGCGGGCGGTAGGTGACGTGGACGGT
>DASUTC010000135.1 GCA_036374795.1 Herpetosiphonaceae bacterium | reverse complement strand
AGGAGGAGGTGGCGAGCGGGGCGGCGCAGGTGGATCTGGTGCTGAACCTGATGGAGGTGGCGGGGGGGCTGAAGGGCTGGCTGGAGTACAACACGGATCTGTTCGAGGGGGCGACGATGAAGCGGCTGCTGGCCCAGTTCGAGGGGCTGCTGACGGCGGTGGTGGCCGATCCCGACCAGCCGATCGCCACGCTGCCGCTGCTGACAAAAGCGGAGCAGGAATTGCTGGCCGCGTGGAACGCCACCGCCGATCCCTATCCTACCGATCGCGGTGTTCATCAGCTCGTCGAGCAGCAGGCTGTCAACAATCCCGCAGCCACCGCCGTGGTCGATGGGTCGGAGACGCTGACCTATGCCGAATTGAACCGGCGCGCGAATCAGGTGGCGTACTACCTGCGCAGCCTTGGCGTCAGGCCAGAAACCTGTGTCGCTGTCTGCCTCCATCGCTCGGCGGATTTGATCGTCGGCATGCTGGGCATTCTCAAGGCCGGTGCGGCCTATCTGCCGCTCGATCCCGACATGCCGCCATCCCGGCTGCGGTTTATGCTCGACGACAGCCACGCGCCGATCGTGTTGACTCAAGCGTCGCTCACTGCCGTGCTGCCGCCAGATGCCGCCCGTCTCGTGTGCCTCGACGCCGACTGGCCGACGATCATGCGCCAGCCGGAAACCGATCCAGGGCAGGTCGTCTGCGTCGAACAGCTTGCCTATCTGATCTACACCTCCGGCTCCACCGGGCAGCCCAAAGGCGTCGCCGTGCCCCAGCGCGCGCTGCTCAATCTCGTCGCCTGGCACCAGCGCGCCGTGGCCCTCTCCCCCCGGGATCGTACCACCCACCTCGCCGGCCTGGCTTTCGATGCCAGCGTTTGGGAGATCTGGCCCGCCCTCGCCGCCGGTGCGGCTCTCTACCTCCCCGCGCCCGATACCCGCGTGTCGCCGCCCCGCCTGCGTGACTGGCTCCTCGCGTGCGCGATCACCATCGCCTTCGCGCCGACGCCGCTGGCCGAGCAGGTGATCGCGCTGCCCTGGCCGTCTGCGTCGCCGCTGCGGACCCTGCTGACCGGCGGCGATCAGCTTCGGGGCTACCCCGCCGCGCGGCTGCCCTTTGCGCTGGTCAACCACTACGGCCCGACCGAGAACACCGTCGTCGCCACGGCGGGCGTCGTGCCGCCGCGGGAGCAGGCCGCGCGCGCGCCGGATCTCGGTCGTCCGATCGGCAACGTCCAGGTGCATGTGCTGGATCGGCAGGGGCAGCCGACGCCCATCGGCGTGGCGGGCGAGATCTATGTCGGCGGCGTGCAGGTGGCGCGGGGCTACCACCAGCGGCCCGATCTGACCGCCGCGCGCTTCGTGCCCGATCCGTTCGCTGCTGAGGTCGGCGCGCGACTCTATCGCACGGGGGATGTGGGACGGTGGCGGGCGGACGGCAGGCTCGAGTTCCTGGGACGGAACGACGGGCAGGTGAAGCTGCGCGGCTTCCGGATCGAGCTGGGCGAGATCGAGGCGGCGCTGCAGGCGCATCCACAGATCCGGCAGAGCGTGGTGCTCGCCCGTGAGGATCAGGCAGGGCAGAAACGGCTGGTGGCGTATGTGGTAGCAGAACAAGGCAACCGGGTGGCTTCTGGGCGCACAAGGGAACAAACGGAGAGCCAGGCACACAGCACGCAGAACCACGGGGAAGCGGAGGACAGTTCTTGGTTTGTTGGGCACCCGCCTGGCATCCGCGTGGCAGCCGTTCCTAGTTCTGCCGATTTGCGCGCGTTCCTGGGAGCGCGCCTACCAGAGTATATGGTGCCGTCCGCTTTCGTGTTTCTGCATCAGCTACCACTCACGCCCAACGGCAAGATCGATCGCAAGGCATTGCCCGCGCCTGAGCGCGCCACAGTCAACGAACAGCTTGCGCTGCCACGTACCGAGGCTGAGCGGCAGCTTGCCAGGATCTGGGCCGATCTGCTGGGACTGGAGCAGGTTGGCATTCATGACAACTTTTTCGCGCTCGGCGGCGATTCGATCCTGAGCATGCAGATCATCGCGCGGGCGGCGCAGCAGGGCTTGCACCTTATACCCCGGCAGATCTTCCAGCACCAGACGATCGCCGAGCTAGCCGCCGCTGCATCCGCCAGTCAGCCGACGATCGAGCAGGGATTGGTGGTTGGCGACGTGCCGCTGACGCCGATTCAACACTGGTTCTTCGAGCAGCCCTTGGCCGCGCCACACCATTGGAATCTCGCTCTCTTGCTTGAGGTGCCTCCAGCGCTGGATGCCGAGCGATTGAACGCGGCGCTCGATCACCTAGCGCAGCACCACGACGCGCTGCGGCTGCGCTTCTTCCGTGAGCGCGACGGCTGGCGGCAGACGACGGCGGGATCGGAGGCTGTCGTTCCGTGCCAATCGCTTGATCTGTCGGGGCTGTCAGCGCCGGAGCAGGCGGCGGCGATCGAAGCCCAGGCCACCGAGATCCAGAGCAGCCTCGACATGACAACCGGCCCGATCGCGCAGGCGGTCTATTTCAACCGGGGACCGGATCGATCGGGTCGCCTGCTGATCGTCGCGCATCATCTGGTGATCGATGCTGTCTCCTGGCGCATCTTGCTTGAAGATCTTCAGACCGCCTATGAGCAGTTGAGTCGCGGCACGACCGCCCAGTTGCCGCCCAAGACCACATCGTACCAGCAGTGGGCCGCGCACCTGCGGGACTATGCCAGAACGCAGGAGTTGCTTGCCGAGTGGGACTACTGGCGGGAAGCGCTGCCGACCGAGGCTGCTCGCGTGCCATGCGACGATCCGCATGGGAGCAATAGCGAGGCGTCGGCGGCGCTGGCTACGCGGCGACTGAGCGCCGCACGGACCCAGGCGCTACTGCACGAGGTCCATCAGGCCCATCAGACGCGGATCGACGATGTGTTATTGACGGCCATGCTGCTGACGCTGGCTCCATGGATTGGCGATTCCGCAGTGCTGGTCGATCTCGATCGGCATGGCCGCGCCGATCGCTTCGAGCAGCTCAATCTGTCGCGCACGGTTGGCTGGTTTACTGCTGTCGTGCCCGTCCTGCTCAGCATGGATTCCCCAGCCGACATCGAGCGCGGATTGCAGGCCGTCAAAGCCCAATTACAGCGGATTCCGCACGCAGGCTTCGGCTACGGCGTGCTGCGCTACCTCAGCGATGTGCCGGAGATCGTCGAGCATATGCGGGCGCTGCCGCAGGCTGAAATCAACTTCAACTACCTGGGCCAGATCGATCAGGTGCTCGGCGGATCGCTGATTCGCGGCCTGACAGACGAGTCGATCGGCCCTACCCGCAGCCCTGAGAGCGCGCGGCGCTATCTGATCGAGATCAATGCTGTGATGATCGCTGGACAGTTGCAGGTGACATGGGTCTATAGCACCAATCGCCACCAGCCCGCGACGATTGAGTGCCTTGCCGACAGCTTTATGCACACGTTGCAGGCGATCATCGATCATTGCCTTGCCGTGCAAAAAGACTGACGGCTTCGGATCGGATGGGCGCGCCGTTGCGCCTTGAGCGAGCAGAAACCGGGGAGGCACGAGATGCCTCCCCGGTTTCGATCCCCGGCCTCCTCTCCCACTGCGGCAGAAGAGGGGGAGGACATAGTGGGGCTACCCGCCCCGACCTGACGGCCCCCTTGTTCTTGGTGTACCGGGTGCCCATGCCGGGGTACCCTTTGGGTCTGGCACCCGCCTGGCGCTCGTTCTTTGTTCTTTCGTCCCCTACCGCACTCGTCCGACACCGCCGAGATTAATCGAGCGCTCCGGCTGATCCAAAAACACATCATCCGGCCCCTCTGGACGCCACAGCGGGACATAGATAACGCCGGGATCGACCAGATCCAGGCCCTTGAACAGCGGCTCGACCTGAGCGCGACCACGGGTTTTGATCGGCGTGGTCGTCTGGCTGTAGACGCGCTCGAACTGGGTGACAATCTCGGCGGGCACTCGTTCCAGGCTGGCATGGGTAATCGCGATAAAGCTGCCGGGCACCAGCGCCTCGCGATAGCGCCGCACCAGGGCCTGCGCCGCCTGGTCGTCGGTGACAAAGTGCAGGAGCGCCAGCATCAGCACGCCAATCGGCTTGCTGAAGTCCAGCAGCCGCTGAACCTCAGGATGCTTGAGGATCTCCTCCGGCTGTCGCGCATCCGCCTCGACGATCGTCGCGCGCTCATTTCCTCGTAAGATCGCGGCGCTGTGGATCACCGCCACTGGCTCCACATCGACGTACACGACCCTGGCTGCCGGATTAGCCCGCTGCGCGACCTCATGCACATTCCCCGCCGTCGGTATTCCGGAGCCAAGATCCAGAAACTGATCGATCCCTTGTTCGCCCATAAAACGGACCACCCGCCGCAGGAAGGCGCGATTTGCCTGAGCGCCATGCACCACATCGGGATAGACCGATCGAACCCGATCTGCCGCCGCCCGATCGACCGCAAAGTTATGATGCCCGCCCAGGAAATAATCGTACATGCGTGCAGGGTTGGGCTTGTCCTCCGGGATCTCTTCCAACCGCCAGCGTGTGTCGTCCATGATGACCTCCTCTCACAAAAGGTATCAGGCAATTCCGCTGCCTGCGATGCAGCGGAGTAGCTTCCTTTATATCGTAACGAACTCGGCTGCACCTTCTTGTGGCTATTGGTTTAGAAGACATTACGATTGTAGAGCAACCTGGGCAGCGTATGCGAATGTCGAGTATCATACTGCTCTGGCTCGTCCTGGGCGTTTGAAGATAGGCCCCGCAGAAGGAATTATGTCTAGTGCTAGATAGAACGACTTGCCTGGCACATTGGGAGGCAGCCGGGTGTGAGGCAGGACGCGCACGAGAGGTAAGCACGGTGAAGACCCTAATCATCGACAACTACGACTCTTTCACGTTCAACCTGTACCAGTTGATCGCCAACGTCAACGGTGACGAGCCGCTGGTGGTGCGCAACGATCAGCTCGGCTGGTCACAGCTTCAGGATTTGGAGTTCGACAACATCGTGATCTCGCCGGGACCAGGAAGGCCAGAACACGAGCACGACTTCGGCATCTGCCGCGATGCGCTGCTAACGGCGAGGGTGCCTACTCTAGGGGTGTGTCTGGGACATCAAGGGCTGGCACACCTCTACGGCGGCACTGTCACGCATGCGCCGGAGGTGATGCATGGTCGGCTGAGCGAGGTCTATCACAATGGCGCGCCGATCTTCAAGGGCATCCCGCAGCCATTCACGGTCGTGCGCTACCACTCCTTGATCGTCGCCGATGACCTGCCGACCTCGCTGGAGAAAACCGCGTGGACCGCCGACGGGATCGTTATGGGCATCCAGCATCGGGCGCTGCCGCTGTGGGGCGTGCAATTCCACCCTGAGTCGATCTGTAGCGAGTACGGCTACCAGTTGCTCCAGAACTTTCGCGATCTCACGCGGCAGCACGGAACGAACCGCGCGGGCCGCAGGTCGTGGAGCGGCTTCTCGACGATTCCCAAAGGCCAGCAGCGCGCCGCCGCGCAGCGCAACGTCGAGGTCTGCTGGCGCAAGCTCGATACCTGGCACGACCCGGAGCGCGTCTTCGTCAACCTGCTGGCCGACCAGCCGGTCGCCTTCTGGCTTGACAGCAGCCGCGCCGAGCCCGGCCTCTCGCGCTTCTCATTCATGGGCACCAACGACGGGCCGCTCAGCCGCCTCGTCAGCTACCGCATCGGCAGCCAGGAGCTAACGGTGACAACCGCCGCAGGCACGCGCCGATCGCACGAGAGCATCTTCGACTACCTGGATCGCGAGCTGCGACAGCTCGCCTGTCGTGCCGACGATCTGCCCTTCGATTTCAACTGCGGCTTTGTCGGCTATTTCGGCTACGAGCTGAAGGCCGAGTGCGGAGGGAATCTCGCTCATCCTTCGCCGCTGCCGGACGCGACATTCATCCTCAGCGACCGGCTGATCGCCTTCGATCACCAGGAGCGGAGCTGCTACCTCGTCAGCCTGGTGCGCAAGGATGACAGCGCCGAGGCACGGCGCTGGTTCGACACCATCGAGCAACAACTGCGGCAACTGAGGCCACTGCCGCCGCTGCGCTACGGCAATCAGCAGGAGCCGATCGCCTTCTCCTTGAGCAGGCCCTACGAGGTCTATCTCGACGACATCCGGCAGTGCCAGGCGCATATCCGCAATGGCGAGTCGTACGAAATTTGCCTCACCAACCAGCTTCACACCACGGCGGTCGCTGAGCCGCTGACGCTCTACCGCACGCTGCGCCGGATCAACCCCGCGCCCTACTCCGCGCTTCTGCGCTTCGATACGATCTCGGTGATCAGCTCGTCGCCGGAGCGCTTCCTGCGGATCGATCGCGATGGCTCCGTTGAGTCGAAGCCGATCAAAGGCACCCTGCCGCGCGGCAAGACGCTTGCCGAAGACGCCGCCTTGAGCGATAGCCTGCGCAACGATACCAAGAGCCGGGCGGAAAACCTGATGATCGTCGATCTGCTGCGCAACGACCTGGGTATTGTCTGCGAGATCGGCAGCGTCTCGGTGCCCAAGCTGATGCACGTCGAGAGCTATCAGACCGTTCACCAGCTTGTCTCGACGGTTCGCGGCCACCTGCGCCGGGATCTGAGTCCGATCGACTGTATACGCCAGGCGTTTCCGGGCGGCTCGATGACGGGCGCGCCGAAGGTGCGGACGATGGCGCTCCTCGACGATCTGGAGCCGGAGGCCAGGGGCGTCTACTCCGGCGCGCTCGGCTTTCTGGGCCTGAACAGCACGTCCGATCTGAGCATTGTGATTCGCACAATCGTCATGACGCCTACCTCGACGAGCATTGGCGTCGGCGGGGCTATCGTCGCGCTCTCTGACGCCGAGGCCGAGTTTGACGAGATCTTGCTCAAGGCTCGCGCGCCGCTCCAGGCGATCGTGCTGGCAGCCTGCGGCGAGGCCGAGGCCGACACGTATGTGATCATCGGCGGTCGCGAGCGCGAGCAGACGGCGCTTGCCGCAGGCTAGCGCGTGTCGAGACGTGTCGACGGAGCACCTGCCGCAGCGCGAGCGCTCGGCGATCACCGGCGGTCGATGGCGGTATCGATCGCCACCGGCAGATAGGCGGTGTCGCGCGATCGACCGACGCGCTGAAGAAAGCCAGCCTCGACCAATCCTTTGAGGTCGTTCAGCAGCGAGCGATCGGAGCGGAAAGCCTGAAGCTCCTCGTTCAGCCGACGCGCATCCTCCATCGTGATCTGGCCCTGCTGCCGGGCGTACTCCAGCAGCTTGAGCCGGAACGGCGTCTGCGCGCGGATCGAGGGCGCGTCGTGGCCGTAGACCATGACCGTGAATGATACGCCGGTATCGCGCATGCCCAGATCGGGCAATCCGGCTTTGCGCAGCTCGCGCATCACGGTGTCGAGGCCGATCCCAAAGCGCTCGATGTAGCCCGCCTGATGCAGCAGCTCGGCGATCGTCGGATTGCGCGCGAACTGCTCCTGCAAAATATTCTCGACGGTAATGCCGCCCGGCAGCCCGCCGGGCGAAACCCACTCGATGCGGTCGGTAAACATCGAAACCCGCGTATGCTTGCCCGTCGAGTTGTAATCCCGATGGGCGATAGCATTGACCGTCAGCTCACGAATCACCTTGCGCGGATACTCCGGCTTCTCCACCCGCCGCGCGCCGTCTTCGACGGTAAAGCCGCGCCGCGTGTTCGACCAGAGATACCCTTCGACGAAGTCGATCTGCTCCGGCAGCGTCCCGCCGTGGCGCTTCAGGTGGATCACGTCTTCGGTGTCGGGAACCGAGCTGGGAAAGTGCCCCAGGCCCACATCGGCGTGTGGAAAGAAGAACTGGGGCTGGTGCGCGAACATCAGAATACCGGCCATCGTCGCTACGGGCGTCCCATGATGATCGACCACGCAGCGATAGCGGTACAGAAAATCAAGCGGCTTCCGGGGTGCCTGGTCCAGCCGACCAGCCTCAAGCGCGTTCTCGATATGCTCCTGGATCTTGTGCATGTTGAGCGCATCGAGTGCGGCATGCGGAACGGCAAAGCCATCGATCCGGCCATCAGTGATTTCAGGAACGAGCAGCGCCATAGACAACCTCTCTCATGCCGCCATTATATCATGCCCCTCTGGTAGCCGAGCCAGCCGCGCTCTGCTGGCATTGCCCGCATGTTGATCTTGCGGGCTTTTGCGGGAAACGAGCCGGTGTAGCAATCGCGGCGCTGCTCCGGCTTGTATGCAGTTGCCCGCATGTTGATCTTGCGGGCTTTTGCGGGCAATCGCCGGTGTGATGGACCCCCGAATGAGTCCGTGTGGCAGACCCCCGCAACGCCGTTTGCGCGCAAGTGCGGGAAATCGCGCTTAGATGCGGAAAATTGCGGAGAAAGTCTGCGCATAACCTCTTGCCGATTGCGGGCTAATTTTCTATGCTGTAAGCAGAACCCCGGCAGAGGCAGCGAGGCCGCAGGAGGCCGCGTACCTGGCGTGGGGAAAGGTGGATCACTCGATAGCGATATGAGCGCTGACGACAGCGCAGAGCAATACGAGCGCACGTGCCCGGTGGGCCGACAGTCCGGGGCTTCGGGAATAGCCCCTAAATCATTTTCTTTGCTCATGCCGAATCGGCTGGTTTCCGCACAGGCTCCTTGATTCGGCCCAGGATGTGTGCGTGCTTTAAACGTAGGGACGGCCCCCAACGTTTACCACCGCGGAGCCGTCTCACCCACTTGTGATTTGCCCTCCCAGACGAGGGAGAGTCTGCTGTGTCCTTGTTATGAGCTTAGCAGCCAGATTCCTCCTTGTCAAGAGGGCAGGAGGGGATATGTTTGCCCAAAAATCAGGCGTGTACGCATTCCGTCCACGTCCAGCGAGATCGCACAGCCGACCGCACCAGGCGGATCGCACAGCCACCCGCCCGCCGACGATCGAGGCGTACGCCGCGCGGCGGAGCTACGCCTTTGACATCGCCGAGGAAGCCTACTGGCAGCATCGGATCTGCGCCGATGCCTATATGCTCTTCCGGCTGCTTACTCGATTATGTAAAGAACGAACCTACTGCTGGCCGGGTCTTGACTACCTCGCCGAGCGACTCCAAACCAGCATCGGCACGATCAAGCGCCGTCTGGACGTTCTGGAGCGCGCCGATCTGATCGAGCGCAAGCAGCGCCCCGGCGGGCTTACCTCGTACACCTATGTTTTGCCACTTCAGCAGTACGACGCCGCACAGCACGCCGTGTCGGATGCGCCGCCGATGCACGACGCGGAGCCGTGGTCGTCTGTGCCGCCTGCTGCCGCTGAGATCCAGACCATCCACGCAGAGCAGGAGGGTCATCGCGCGGCGGATCTACCCGTGGAGGTCGAGGGGCAAGCCAGCCCGCTTTTTTTTGTGCCTGAGCAGGAGATCAATGCTGCACCTGCCGATCGATCAAAGCTGATCCGGCAAACCATTAAAAGCCAAAACAGATTCTCTGGTGGTGGTCGGGATACTGCAAGCAACGCACCGGCAGCCGATGCAACCGAAACCAGCCGAACATTAGCGCAGGCGGGCATTCTGTCGCCACTGGTGCTTGACGAATTGAAGCACACGCCGCTGCCACAGGTGGAAGCCTGCCTCCGCTTTGCCCGTCGTCAGCGCAATATCGTCGATCCCGCCGCGTTTGCCGTCTCGTTATTGCGGCTGGGCTTCGGCCAAAAGCTGGTAGATCGGATGCAAGCCGCGTCTGATAAGCTTCATGCTGCTCACGGAGAGTATGCGCGCTATCACTGCGCGCATGGGCGCATCCGTGGCACAGGTTGCCCTGACTGTGAGCAGGCATCGAAGGCGGGCATGCTAAATGGCACTGCGCCGCAGCAGGCGTCTGCCGGGCCTTCGCTGGAAGCCGTGGGCGCATCGACAGCCGACGATCTGCTCCGCATCTGGTCGGCGGTGCTGGATGCGCTTCAGCCACAGGTTTCGCCGGTTGATTTCGAGACATGGCTGCGTCCGACCGCGCTGGCCGAGCTTGCTGGCAACACGGCTGTAATCGCGACTCCGCATGTCTTTGCTCGTGAACGTGTTGCGGTCACGTATGCCCCGCTGCTTGCCGCTGCCTTGCAGGCCGTTGTAGGGCAGCCAGTGCAGATCGAGGTGGTGATCAGTGCATGTTAGCGGTGCTGGCGAGGTCCAGGCTGCGATCTGCTCGTTGATTCGGTCGAGCAAAGGAGTCGTCGTGAGGCAACACCTTGTGTCCATTGTGGACACAATAGGCTGGATTAAGCAGGCTTCCGTGTCGACACGCGATCGATAACCCTACGAAGGAGTCGTCGTAAGGCAACACCTTGTGTCCACAATGGACACAGCTTATAATGAAGGGCTGAATCGGGGGCTGGTGATGCGGCTGCCAGATCCGGTACCGATGTCACCACGTAGGGGAGAAAGAATCATACGCCTATGAGCGAACCAACCGAGATCTTAGCTGTCACCTTCTTCGAGCAGCCGGTCCTCGCCGCCAGGCTCGCCGATGGGACGATCGTCCTCTCGATCCGCGATCTGTGTACCGCGACCGGCCTCAATCTTTCGTCGCAGCTCCGGCGGCTGCGCGCCGACGAGGATCTCCGCGATGGTATGCATCGGCTGCGCGTGCCGACGGCGGGTGGGCTTCAGGAGCAGGATTTCCTGATCCTCGAATTCGTCCCGGCCTGGATCAGCAGCGTCAACCGGTCGCGCGCATCAACTGTTGTCCGCGAGCGGCTACGCTACCTTCGGCTTTTCAGCATCCGCCAGGTCTATGACGCGATCACGAATGCCGCCGGTCTGCCGCCTGGTCCCAGCAGCAACATCGAAGATCTGGCCGATCTCCAGCAGTACGATGAAGCGATCCAGGGGATTGCGGCCCGGCAGCAGGCGCTAGAGGAGAGCCAGGACAAGGCCCGCCAGGTGTGGCGCGATCACGAGCAGCGTCTACGGCGGCTGGAAGAACAGCTTGGCACGACCGCCACCTTATCGACGACGCAGCGCGGCCATGTGTACCAGCTTGTGCAGCTTTGGGCACAGGCGCGCATCGATCACGAGCATCTTTCGACGGCAGGCGCGTTTGCCGGATGCTGGGCCGCATTAAAGACCCGCTATCGGGTTGCCAAGTATGAGCACATTCCGGCAAGCCAGTACCAGGACTGTATCAGCTACATCGATCGGGCCTACCAGAAGCTTACCGGCCAGCCGCTACCGGAGCGCACACCTGAGGAGCTTGCATGATCCACGATGCTCACGCGGCGACTCGTGTGGTCGGGCGGCGCATTGCGGCTGTGCGTCAGGCCCGTCGTCTCTCCCAGGCCGCTCTGGCTGAGCGCCTGGGCTGGCCCCGTGATACGCTGGCGCACTATGAGTACGGACGCCGCGCGCTGACGATTGAGCGTCTCGCCGCTGTTGCCGCCGCGCTAGGCGTCCATCCCGCCGCCCTGCTGGTTGATGATCCGGCGCTTGCGGCGCTGCTGACGCGGCTGATCGACAATGTAGAGCTGTGGCAGCAGGTAGCCTTTTTTGTCGATACGCTCGACGCCGAGATCTGATGAGCAATTATTTATTATGTCAATATGTTCGATAGATCTGTCGTTGAGCAGCATGGGCCTATAGCTCGCTCAGCAGCGTGTCGATCTGTGCGCGAAGCTGCTCAGCCCGTTCGCGCACGGCCTGTCGAGTCGGCTCGTCGGCTGTGGGAAGCTGCGTGCGCACAAGCTCAAGGCTCCGTCCGATTCTGTCGAAGTGCCGTCCGACATAGGGCAGGACTGACGGAGGCGCTTCTGTGCGCTGCTCGTCCGGCGCTCCGAGATCCCGCGACGGCTGCTGTCGCCGGTAGGCTGTCACGAGCGCTGTAACCACCGCCAGGTTTACCTCCTGCGACTCGGCCAGCACGCGGAGCATATCGGTAGCATCTTCGGGTGGCAGCAAGCCGTCCTCGATCGCCTGGTGGATCGGACGGAGCATCCACTCCGACCAGCCATAGCGCTGAATGATTTGCTGAGCATCCACTGAAAAACGGCGCGCTAAACGCAGCAATTCCTTGCGTCGAGGTTCCGACAGCCGCATACGCTGCCCGACGATCTCCCAGGGAACTCGCTCTCCGCTCTCCGCCTCCAGCGCCTCCTTCAACGTGATCAGCGCCCAGGCTCGCTCCATGTCGGTAAAGCCCTCGCGCCGCTCATTTTCCTCGTACTGCCGCAGGGCACGATCGATGCGGGAAGGCTTTGGCACCTCGACGGCCCAGAGCGTCGACAGACTTTCAAGGATCGCCGCGCTCCAGCGCCGCTGACCATGCAGCAGCCGATGGGTGATCGTCGGGTTGGCCTCATCTTGATCGGGATAGACGATCACTGGCTGGATTTGTCCGTGCTCACGGATCGATGCGCCGAGCGCGCGCAGCTCCGCAACCAGCGCAGTGGCGACGGAGTCACCCTGCTCTGCCTCAGCCAGCAGCATGTGAGGGTGTGTCAGGTGCCGCAATTGCTCAGGATCAGGTGCGATTGCAGCAGGGTCCAGATGCAGCATCGGCAGCCCTTGCGCCGTCGCCCGCTCGACCAGCTCGTCGGCAGTAGCGCCCGCTAGAAAGTCCAGCGCCGAACTCTTAAAAAACTTGTTGATGTCAACGGGCTTTTTATCTCTAGCCATTGAGTCGCTCCACAATTTCAGCCGCAAGGTCGCGGAACGCCGTTGCTGACCGTGCGCTCCGGCGGTAGCGGAAAATACTCTCCTGCGAGCCGAACGCCTCGCGGAGCGGCGCGTCGCGTCCGATGCAGGTGTTGAAGACCGAGCGCCCGAACTGCTCGCGAAGCCCGCTCTGGATCTGGCGATCAGTCGTCGATCGCCCCTCATAGTTATTGATCAGGATCACCGGCGGCGGCAACTGCGGCGAGTGCCGCGCTTTGACACGTCGCACCGTCTCGGTGAGCTCGCCAAGCCCCTCGATGCTCAGGAGTTCCGAGAGAACCGGGGCGATCACCAGATGAGCGGCAATCAGCGCGTTATAGACCAGCGGCCCAATCGCGCCCGGACAATCGATCACAACGTAGTCGATCTGCTCGCTTGACTCTGCGGCCTGATGCAAAGCATCCCGCAGCACGAAGAGGCCATCGACGTTTGTACTGAGCTCCATCGGCGCTTTCACCAGCATGGCATGGCCGGGACACACCCGCACCTGCTGCTCGGTGGTTGGATGCAGCGCGTCCACAATCTCAGTCGCGCCGGTGAGCACGCCGTAGCTCGATTGCTCAGGGGTGATACCGGATTTGCTCAGCCCCAGCCATTCCGTCGCATGAGCCTGGCTATCCAGGTCGATCACGACCACCTGATAGCCTGCCAGACCCAACGCGGCGGAGACATTGACGGCTGTCGTCGTTTTGCCTGTTCCACCTTTTTCGTTTGCGATGGCAATCACCTGCATGTATTCCACGTCCTTTCTCGGCATGCTCCCTGTCTGGACAAGAGGATGAGACTCATCCCCCACCCATCGGCACGTAATAGTTACATTTTATCCTGAATCACTTGATGATCGTATTCATGAGGGATGAGTCTCATCCCTATTGATCATCGCTCGGTGCTCACATTGTATCCGATCTGCGATGGTGGCGGCTCTCCGTTAAGGCCGGGATGAGTCTCATCCCTCCTGACCAGCCATCACTTGCAGGCAGGGGATGAGACTCATCCTCCAACGTGCCGCTCAATTGATGCTCCTGCTCCTCGCCGGAGCGTGTACTGAAGCCAGGTTCAATGTAACACTTTTTGGGGATGAGACTCATCCCTCTATCTTCTTTCGCTCTACAGGCAGATCTGCTGTGACATCCGCTTCAAGCAACAGCGTGACTGTGCCTTCCGGTCAGGATAGCTCAGTCATGGGCTGATCCGTGGATCTCGGTTGTCTTCTGTGAATGGTGGTGCCAGATTCCTGGGGTTCTCTAGCGTTTACATCTGCTCAAGAGAACTTCCTCGCGCATCGAGATATGCAGCACTGTGCAGCAAAGCAGCCATGTTCGCGAGTCGGGTACGGGCATGATCGACAGGTGGCTTAGGTCTTCAGAGCTTTTATGCGAGCGGTAGGACTCTATTCCTATCGATCATGGCGCTCCGCTCAGGCCTGCGGGCGCGTTCCAGCCGCCTGCTGCTCGCGCTCGATCAGCACACGCTCCCGCGTCGGGACACGCTGCATGATATACCATATACCGATCAGCGCAATGCCATAGGCGGCGACACGACCCGTCCACGATGGAATGAAGACGCTGCTCAGCATAATCACAACGACGATCGTAGTGGCAGCAATACGCTTTGCGCGGCGAGGCATTCCTAGCCCGGCCCGGTAGTCGCGCACCAGCGGACCAATGCGCGGCAGGTTAAGCACCCAGCGCTCGAAGCGTGGGCTGGATCGCGCAAAGCAGGCGGCGGCTCCGATGAAAAAGACGGTCGTAGGCAGGACCGGTAAGATGATCCCAAGACCACCCACGCCAACCAAGAGGAAGCCCGCGCTCATCCAGGCCCAGCGCGCGAGCGGGTGGGCGGCCCGCACATCCGGTGCGGCTGGTGTTTGTCGCGGTGGCCTATGCTGCTCCATCGATTGATCCTCCAGATATGTTGGTCTGTTAGTGTATGGGGGGTGTCATCCGGCGCGCTCATACCGTCGGCTCTCAGCGCCTCTGTCCGCGCATAAGATCCGACCATAACGGATAGTGTACCATCTGGCGCCAACAACTGCCGGGGTACATAGTCTTCTAAGCGAATAAGATGATCGGTTGGATGAAAACATCTTTTCTACGGGAAAACCTTGCTTTCCATCGCTGCGAGCGCCGGTAGCCGCACTGCTGATCGGCTGGGGACGAAGTGGGTGCAGCGCGTGGACCTGCCGTAGAGGCGCCTGTCGATGTGCGTGGCCTGCGCTTGTGCTCGACATAATCAACTCACCAGCGCGATCACAAATGCACCGGCGCCTGCTGGAACAGCCAGGTTGGAACAGATGTTTTAGCGGGGGAAGTACGGGGTGTCTTCGGTATCTGAGATGAACAGCATCGTCATATCCCGGAGCGTGTCTCCATCTGCGGGCGTGCCGAATGGTGCCCGCCGACCAAGCGCCGCATCGCCTCCGCAGTAGCAGCATCGGCAGGAAAGAATGACTCAAGCGCCAGCTCGGCCAGCGTAATATCGACGGGCGTTCCAAAAATCATGGTTGTGCTCAAGAAGGTAAGCACACCATCATCGGTGATGAGCTGAAACGCCACGGCAACGCTCGTGGCGTAATTGGCGGCAGGTGGGCCGGATCGCGCTGTGCTCGCGGGATAGCTACTCAGCTCACCGAGCAGGTCGATCAGGACGGGGTCGGCGCTGAGATCGATCTGACGGCGCAATCGCGCCAGTAAATGAGCGCGCCACGCGCCATAGTTGGCGATCCTGGGCGCAAGACCGTCAGGGTGTAGGCTCAAACGGAGCACATTCGTCGGCGGTTGCAGCAAGTTCGCGGCGATACCGACCAGCAATGGGGCGACCGCCCGATTGGACGCAACCAGATTCCAGTGCCGGTCGATGGCGAGGGCCGGGTAGGGCTCGTGGCCTGCCAGCACCAGATCGATAGCGTTGCGCGCGCCCTGAAGCTCCGGGTCGTCAAGCGACCGCGCTGGAAAGGCTGGGGCGTAGCCTGCGGCGATCAAGAGCATGTTGCGCTCGCGCAAGGGGATGTCGAGCCGCTCGGCGAGGTGGAGCAGCATCTCACGGCTTGGACGTGACCGGCCTGTTTCGAGAAAGCTCAGATGCTTGGTCGAGATATCGGCCTCACATGCGAGATCAAGCTGACTCATACGCCGACGTTGCCGCCACTCGCGCAGCAGATCCCCGACTGGTTGTGGTTGTACATAGCTCATCAAGGCTCAACGATACCACAGTCCCCGCGATCCTTCCATTACCTCCGAGGTAATTGATCTCCAACCGTGCGGGATGTATCGTGCTGATAGGTCAAACGCCGGGTTAAGCCAGCTGGTCATCACAAGAAGCAGCCGCAGGGCGTATCGCGGTCGACACGCATCAACGTATCCCATCAACCGATATGTCGCCATCTGGAACGATAGCAATGTTGGTGTTGTCGCCGGGGATCGATCACCGGCTGCTTCGATTAAACACCAGGCGCAGCGCCGGCACACATGCAGGAGGAATGGACTATGCTGTCGTCTCGTTTTTCGCCCTCGCTCCGACGAGCGCTTCTCGCCGATGCGCTGATCAGCGCAGCAACCGGGCTATTGATGGTGCTCGGTAGTAGCTTCCTCACGAGCTTCCTCGATCTGCCCGAGTCGCTCCTGCGCTACGCCGGACTGATCCTGATTCCGTACAGCGCCCTGGTGGGCTACATTGCTACGCGAGAACAGCTCAATCGAACTGCCGTGTGGGCGGTGATCGTGATGAATGCGCTCTGGGCGACGGATAGCATCGTGCTGCTGCTCAGCGGTTGGGTCGATCCCAATCTGCTGGGCTACAGTTTCGTGATCGTCCAGGCTGCGGTCGTCGCGCTCTTCGCTGAGCTTCAATACCTTGGCGTACGGAAGCGTATGACAACCATCGCCTGATAGAGCAAACGGGCTGCACACGAACGGCTCGGAGGAGTGCTAGCGACTATTGACATAACTTAATAACGGGCGAGCCTGCCGGTGATTACCTTGCTCGTTGCATCCCGTGCAATCGAGCGTTGAGCTCTAATGAGTCGGCTCCAGCGGCGAAGGCGGATCGGGAGCACGCAGCACAGGCGAATACTCCCGATCCAGCCGATCGGTAAGGCTCGCGGGGAGTAGGATCTCACAGAACCGCACGGTCAACCGCTCCACACCGACCAATCCACAGCCTCTAGCAGCTCCCGGCTGCGGCTCGTCGTGAGGAGCGGCGTCCGGCGAGCAGAGCTAGACGGTCCTGATCATAGACGCCGGCCCGGTCACACGTGTTGGCTCCTGGTGAGGGTAGCTCTTATGACGGGCAGGATTCGAGCGATCCAGAAGTGCCTGCAAAGCTTTACGGGGGGCGGAGGGGAGCGACATGCTCGCCAGGAGGCGCTGGGCCTGCTCTGCATGGCGCTGCGCCTCGGTCATCAGGTAGAGCACCGCACCGCTGTTAATGATCAACTGCCGCGCCGTGGCCTCGGCCTCAGGATTGCCAACCGCCTGTTGCAGACAGGAGCGCAGGAGCTGGCAATCGTCGGCAGACGCCGTGTGCAGCGCATAGACGATGGGAAGCATCGATTGCCGCCCCGATACAAGGTCGCTCGCAGCCTCATCGGTGGACCACAAGCCGCTGAGATCGTCGCCGATCTGGATCAGCATTCCAAGATGCAGCCCAACATTTCCGAACAGCCTGACGGTTTGCGCATTAGCGCCCGCAAGCCGCGCGCCTGCGCGACACGGCAGCGCAAAAAATGCTCCAGACTTGGCCTCGGCTATCTGCCAGCATTGCTCAAGGCTCGGCTCCTGGAGCGTGAGATCGTGATGCTGGCCCACACACATCGTAAACAGCGTTCTATTAAAATCATGCCTGATGGCCTGGGCAACGCTGGCGCTCACGCCGGTCTGCTCCAGACGATCAAGGGCGCGGCTGCTGGTGGCGAGCAGCCCGGTGGTGATGTTAATCGCCGCGCCGATACCCCAATGAAACCAGGATGCATCGGGACGATCGCCGTCTTCGAGCGTATCGAGCATATGCAGGGCAAAATAGAGTAAGTTCCAGGCTGTCGTCACCGGCTGCGCACGCTGCCGTAGCCCTCCGGCAGCCTCACAGCACAGACTGGGAAGCTCCATCAGCGCCGAGCGAGCGCCGGTAGCTGCTGCGGTGCCGGGATCGCGCTCCAGCCCCGCCTGCATGGCACGCAAATAATCGTCCTCGAACGTCGTCGAATCCCAGAGTGCCTGCATGGGGTGGTTATAGGAGCCTTTTGCGGGTGCCCAGGCAAAAGGGGGTGGGGTCTGCGCTGGATTACATAAAGATGTTGACTGGACATGGTCGCGGCAAACCGTCAGCAGCGCGCTCCTGGCTCCATCATCGAGGGCAACCTGCTCTGTGCTCAATAGCTGATCGGGCGCTTCTTGGAACCGCGCGGCGAATGTGGCATCCGTGGCGAGACGGTGGATGAATCTGGCAAGGTTCATGCTAGTACCTCCGAAGCTGCGAGGAACGACACGTACATCATGCACACAGGCTGGTCAACAGGTTGCGTGAGATGCCACGACGTACCGGGGGAGGAGGTGAAGCTAAGAATCCCGGTCCGTAACTTGGTATCTGAGAAAAAAGCCCGGCTATCGGAAGAGGGCTTTAATCAATTGTTTCAGCTTCTCCGCATCTAGATCCTCCTTCCGCAGATAGTAGCTGGCACCGACAGACTGGCTCTCAGAGAGAAACTCGTCGTCATACCCGACGAAGACAATCATGTGCGTTTGTGGTATGGTCCGTTTAATGCGCAGTGTGGCTTCGATACCGTTCATCACCGGCATGACGACATCTATAAACACGCTATCCGGCTGGTATCGAAGCGCCAGGTGCAGATCTGCTATGCCATCGCTTGCCTCGCCTACGTCATATCAGCCCGGCTGATTCAGGACCAACTGGCGCAGTATCTCGCGATACGAGGCTGAGTCATTTGCAATCAGAAACGTAGTAATGGCAACCACATGAGCTTCACAGAAGTATATCAATCGCGAGTGGAGTTTATGCCACAAAGGTACACATCGGTTGTAATGAATGTAACACTCCACGGAACTACAAACAAGCACATCTGCGACAGTCTTCTACTGTCGTAGGCGACAGTAGAAGACTGTCTTAAACGACAGGTGCTCCGGTATCCGCCTATCACGTTGCTCATCTCGTCCGAATTTACCGGTCATACGCTACCGATCTTGATGTTACGCAACGGCGCGCAGCAGGAGGTGACTCTTCCGCTGTCTCGGTGCTCTCATCCGAGCGCGATCTGCTGCGCGCTAGCTGATGTGGGGGATCGGCTCGCGCTCGATATTCCAGTCATGTGGCTTCTGCTTGCGAATGAGCGTATAATCGTGCGACTCGTACAAGTAG
Organism: Herpetosiphonaceae bacterium; assembly: GCA_036374795.1. NCBI lineage: Bacteria > Bacillati > Chloroflexota > Chloroflexia > Herpetosiphonales > Herpetosiphonaceae > Herpetosiphonaceae bacterium. Next base: position 15,686 of record DASUTC010000135.1, on the reverse strand, counting down.
GAGCGAAGCACATCTCATGGCTGGAACCAACGATACGCAGGAGAAGAACCAGACCGGCGCGCCGCCGGAAGTCAAGGATGCGCTGTCGATCACCCATCACACGGTGACGATCGACGGGCAGTTGATCCGCTACACCGTGACCGCCGGTACGATCGTGCTGAAGGAGGAGGCCGAGAAACAGGGCGATAAAGAGGGCGAGTCCGAGGGCGAGCGGCCCAAGGCTTCGGTGTTTTTCATCGCCTACACCCGCGACGACGTGCACGATCCCGGCAGCCGCCCGATCACCTTCTCGTTCAACGGCGGGCCTGGCTCGTCGTCGGTCTGGCTGCATCTGGGCGTCCTCGGCCCGCGCCGCATCCTGATGGATGAGATCGGCAATCTGCCCCAGCCCCCCTACCGCCTGATCGAAAACGAGTACTCACTGCTCGACATAACCGATCTGGTGTTTATCGATCCGGTCAGCACGGGCTATAGCCGCGTCGTGCCCGGCGAAAAGGCCAAGACGTTCCACGGCTTCAAGAAAGATATTGAGTCGGTTGGCGATTTCATCCGGCTCTACGTCACGCGCTACGGGCGCTGGACCTCGCCCAAGTTCTTGATCGGCGAGAGCTACGGCACCACCCGCGCCGCCGGTCTATCGGGCTACTTGCAGGAGCGCCATGGCATGTATCTTAACGGGATCATGCTCGTCTCGGCGATCCTGCATTTCATCACCGGCCAGTTCGATCCGGGCAACGATCTGCCGTACATCATGTTCCTGCCCTCATACACCGCGACGGCCTGGTACCACAAGCGGCTGCCCGGCGATCTCCAGCAGCGCGATCTCCGCTCGCTGGTCGAGGAGGTCGAGGCGTTTGCCATGGGCGAGTACGCGCTGGCGCTGCTCAAGGGCGCGACGCTGCCGGAGGATGAGCGGGTCGCGATCGTGGAGCGATTGGCGCGCTACACCGGCCTCTCGCCCGACTACATCGATCGCTCCGATCTGCGCATCAACGACGATCGCTTCGTCAAGGAGTTGCTGCGCGACCAGCGCCGCACGGTGGGTCGGCTCGATAGCCGCTTCCTGGGCTACGATCGCGATGCCGTGGGCGAGCACAACGAGCACGATCCAAGCTACGCGGTGATTCTAGGGCCATTCGCCGCGACATTCAACGCCTACATCCGCAGCGATCTCCAGTTCGAGAGCGATCTGCCCTACGAGGTGTTGAGCTGGCGCGTCCGTCCGTGGAGCTTCGGCGATTTCGAGGGTAAGTACGTCGAGGTCGTGGAGACGCTACGCCGGGCCATGACCAACAACCCCTGGCTGAAAATTTTTGTGGCGAACGGCTACTATGATTTCGCAACGCCCTACTTTGCCACGGTCTATACATTCAATCACCTCGGCATCGATCGCAGCCTGCAAGACAATATCTCGATGGCCTTCTATGAGGCCGGCCACATGATGTATATCCATCGCCCGTCGCTGGTGCAGCTCAAGGCCGATCTCGCAGATTTTGTGCAGCGTGCGGTGCCGCAGGGACGGTAGGAGAACCAAGAGCCAGGAACCGAACAACGGAACAAAGAACACAGCGAGAACCAAGAACCTGTGTCTCCCCCTCTCCTATGGCCGCTCAGGCGGAAGCCCGCCTGAGCGTGGGGCAGGGCGGGTGCCCTCTGTGCCCTGGGTGAGGGCCGCGCCAAGAACCAGGTTCGTGAATGCCTGCCGCTGCGACTGTTGAGCGACCGAGTGAAAGGCGACGGATGAACCTTTTGTTACGCCGGGCTGGAGCCGAATTAGTCGGCACGTATGCGTTAGTCACCGCCGGGTGCGGGGCAATTGTTGTGAACAGCATCAGCGGCAGGTTGACGCATGTTGGCGTCGCGCTCACCTTTGGCCTGATCATCATGGTGATGATTGCGGCGACCGGCCACCTTTCCGGCGCACACTTCAACCCCTCGGTCACGATTGCGTTTGCGCTGACCCGGCATTTTTCCTGGCGTGATGTCCCGTTCTATATCGGTGGGCAGCTTCTAGGGGCGGCTGCCGGAGCGCTGACGCTGCGCGCCTTGTTCGGCGACGTGGCACAGCTCGGTGTCACGCTCCCAAGCGGGAGTGTCCTCCAATCATTCGGCCTTGAAATCCTGCTCACGGCCTTTTTGATGTTCGTGATTATGGCGGTGGCAACCGATACCCGCGCTGTCGGCCAGCTTGCCGCACTGGCGATCGGGGGTACCGTGGCGCTCGATGCGCTATGGGGCGGTCCGATCAGCGGCGCGTCGATGAACCCGGCACGTTCACTCGGTCCGGCGCTGGTTGCCGGGGTGTGGCGTGACCAATGGATCTATGTGGTTGCTCCCCTGATCGGCGCCGCACTTGGCGCTGTGACCTATCAAGTCCTCCGAACGCCTCTCCCAGCGATCCCCGCAGAACGAGCAGGTAGTGCTTCTGATGCCGAGTATCCGTCCGGCGAAGCGTCGCCACCCAGGGCATGAGCTGCGTAGTCATCGTTGACGACATTCATGCGCAACATCAACCCATGCGTAATGCGATGTCGATTGCATTTGCGGTGATCTATTGATTCCGAGCAAGCTTGGTGCTATATTCGGTATTAACAGGAGCACATGGCAGGTGTGCTCAGGGTACGGCTTGTTCCACCGATAATCACCTTCATCCACTACAACCCATCTTCGGCTTCTCCCCGGAACACCAGTCCCGTCTGTTCCAGTGTGTTGGACCAGTGCCCCATTCTCCCGCGCCTTACGCGCCTTGAACCTGTACTGGACGTAACGATCGGATCGCCGTAACGTCTGTGATAAATAGGCTGTGTATCGGCTTAATGAGTACATAGCATGCGGCGTGGCTTGCCCAGGTGCTTCTTCACGTCTAACCAATCTGCAACGGATATGAGCGTAGCTGTTACCATTCCAGACAGCCATCTGTAAGATCCTGCCTCCAGTGTGCCATATCTCTATGATTGGTTATCAAGAATCAGGTGGTAGCATGGCTCCAATGCACTTCGAGGCTGTTGTCGTCGGCTCAGGCTTTGGCGGCTCGGTGACGGCCTACCGGCTGGCGGAAGCCGGTCTGAATGTCTGCTTGTTGGAACGCGGCAAGGCCTATCCCCCCGGCTCATTCCCCCGCAGCCCCCATCGGATGCGCAAGAATTTCTGGGACCCCAGCGCGGGTCTTTACGGCATGTTCGATGTCTGGTCGTTTCGCGGCCTGGGCGCTGTTGTGTCGAGCGGCCTGGGCGGCGGCTCGCTGATCTATGCCAACGTGCTGCTGCGCAAAGACGAGCACTGGTTTGTCAAAGAGGATCTGCGCGACGGCGGCTATGAGTACTGGCCGGTCAACCGCGCCGACCTCGATCCGCACTACGACCGGGTTGAGCGCATGATGAAGGCACAGCCCTATCCGATCGAGCACGCGCCATACAACACGACCTCCAAGACAAACGCTTTCAAGGCCGCCGCCCAGGATCTTCAGCTCCAGTGGTTCCGACCGCCGCTGGCTGTAACCTTCGCCAACGAGGGACGGCCCCCGGTGCCGGGACAGCCGATTCAGGAAGATCCGAGCCTGCACGGTCCCGACTATGTTCGCTCGACCTGTCGGCTGTGCGGCGAGTGCGACATCGGGTGTAACTACGGCAGCAAGAACTCGCTCGACTTCAACTACCTCTCCGCCGCAAAGCGTCACGGAGCCGATATTCGTACCCGCTGCGAGGTCCGGTCGTTCGCGCCACGGCCCGGCGGCGGCTATACGATCAGCTATGTCGAGCACCAGCCTGAGCACGAGGGCAAGCCGCTCGATACCTCAGATCCGGCGGTGCTGCCATTGCAGACGATCACCGCCGATCGCCTGATTCTGGCCGCCGGAACGCTTGGCTCGACCTATCTGCTGCTCAAAAATAAAGAGAACTTTCCGCGTCTCAGCAAGAAGCTCGGCACGCGCTTCTGCGGCAACGGCGACCTGCTGACCTTCGCGGTCAAATGCAGCGAAACCAGCGGCGGCAAGCGTATGCCGCGCGTGATCGACAGCAGCTACGGCCCGGTGATCACCAGCACGATTCGCGTTCCCGATCAGCTCGACGGCAACGGCGCAGCCGGACGCGGCTTTTATCTTCAGGACGCGGGCTATCCCGACTTCGCCAACTGGATGCTGCAACTACTCGACACGCCCAGCATGGCCCGACGCGCGCTGCATGTGCTGCGCCGAATCGTGCGCCAGTGGCTCAGGAACGAGCCGGAGAGCAATCTCAGCGCGGAGATCGCCGATCTCTTCGGCACGACCGAGCTGTCGGCTGGCTCGATGCCGATCCTGGGCATGGGCCGCGATATTCCCGATGGCAACATGTGGCTGAATGGCAAGCGGCTCGACATCGACTGGACGAAGAAGCGATCGACGCCCTATTTCGATCACGTGATGCGTACGTCGAAGCAGATCGCCGATGCGCTGGGCGCGACATTTAGGGAAAATCCCACGTACCGCCTGAACCGGCTGCTCACGGTTCACCCGCTCGGCGGCTGCCCGATGGGCCGCGACGAAGCCGAGGGTGTTGTCGATGCCTACGGTCAGGTCTTCAACTATCCCGGCCTGTACATCGCCGACGGCTCGGTCATGCCGGGGCCGGTCGGTCCCAATCCCAGCCTGACGATCGCCGCGCTGGCCGACCGCTTTGCGGATCATATGCTGACAAAGGATGCTTTTGTGATGAGTACCGCCGATAATGTTCAACCTGAACCAATGCCGGAGCCGCTGCCGGAGCCGATGCCCGTGCTCGCGTCTTCCGCCGCCGCTCCGCACCTGGGCCTGCAATTCACTGAGACGATGAAAGGCCACTTCTCGACGCGGGTGACGGATGACTACGCCCGCGCCGCCGCGCAAGGCGAGGCCGACGGCTCTCCGTTCCAGTTTACACTCACGATCACCGCCGACGACGTGGATCAGATGCTGGCCGATGCCGAGCATAGCGCGCGGCTCTCCGGCAGCGTGCTGGCCCCGGCACTCTCGCCCGATCCGCTCTCCGTCGCCGACGGCACCTTCAATCTGTTCGTCGTCGATGCCGAGCAGGAGCGGACGCGGCGCATGCGCTATCGGATGGTGATGGAGACGACCGACGGCAGGGCCTACTATTTCGACGGCTTCAAGGTGATCCACGACGACTTCGGCTTCGACGTGTGGGCCGATACGACGACGTTGTATATCACGGTCTATGAAGGCCGCAGCGCCGACGGCCCGCTCGTCGGCAAGGGCATTCTCAAGATCTTCGCGACCGATTTTGCCCGCCAGCTTACCACGATCGAGATCACGAACGCGGAAAGCCTCTCCGAGCGCTTGAGCGCCAAGGCGCGCTTTGGACAATTCTTTCTCGGCGCGCTCTACGAAACGTACAAAGGATTCGAGATGCCGGGGCAGCAGCTAGCTATGTAGACGCAGAAGGATCTTCTTGTGAACATGTTTGTCACCGGCGGAACTGGCTTTCTTGGCGCGCGGCTGATCCAGCGGCTCGTCCGCGAGGGTCATCAGGTGCGCGCCCTGGCCCGCTCCGCCTCGTCCGCCGAGATGCTCCGGCACCTGGGCGCGCAGCCTGTCCACGGCTCGCTCGACAACGTGGCCGAATGGGCCGACTCGCTGCGCGGGCAGGACGTGGTGATCCACTGCGCGGCTCCGGTCGAGTTCTGGGGGCCGTGGGAGAAGTTTCACCGCGAGATCACGCTGGCTACCCGGCAGCTGCTCGATCATGCCGCCAGGATGCAGGTTGGCCGCTTCATCTATATCAGCTCCGAGTCGGTGCTGCAAGATACCACGCCGCTGGTCGGCATCGACGAGACGTTTCCGTATCCCGCCGAGCCGAACTCCTACTACGGCAAGGCCAAAAAGCTGGCCGAGATCGAGGTCGTGAATCATCGCTCCGAGATGACCTGTATCATCCTGCGCCCGACCTATATCTGGGGCAAGGGCGAGAAAACATCCAAGAATATCGAGGACAAGATCAAGGCCGGACAGTTCGCCTGGATCGATCAGGGGCGCTGCATCATCGAGATGGTCCATGTCGATAACGTGGTCGAGGCGATCATGCTGGCGTGTGCCGTCGGACGCGATAAGCAGATCTATTTCGTCACCGACGACGCGCCCGTCTCGTTCCGCGAGTTCTTTACGGCGCTGCTCGCCACACGCGGGATCGTCCCGCCGAGCCGCAGCCTGCCCCAGCTCATCGCGCGACCGGCGGCGACGCTGGCCGAGGGTATCTGGCGCGGGCTGCGCCTCAAAAGCCCGCCGCCGCTCTCAAGGTTCGAGTGGTCGTTTGTGGCGCTGCCACGGGCGTATAAGCTGAATAAAATCAAGCAGGAGCTAGGCTACAGGCCGATCGTCAGCCGCGAGATGGGCCTGCAAGAGATGCAAGCCCACGCAAACGAGGTGTAAGATGCAACGTGAGATTCCGCTGTACACGCTGGAAGGCGTTCCGAACGCCGATATTTCGACACACTACTTCTCGACTGAGGACGGCCTGGGCTTGAGCCTGCTGCGCTTCTGCCGCGCGCCGAGCGACGATGTGGTCTTGATCATTCATGGTCTGACCACATCATCGGACATGTTCATCCAGCCCGAACACTACAATCTGGTGCGCTTTCTGCACGACAACGGCTTCCCCGATGTCTGGACGCTGGACTTTCGCATGAGCAACCGGCATCCGTACAATCTGTGGCAGCATCGCTACAACCACGACGATATTGCGCTCTTCGATCATCCGGCGGCGATTGCCAAGATGCGCGAGCAGATCGGCAACCGGCGCATCCATGTGATCTGCCACTGCCTGGGATCGGTTTCGTTCATGATGAGTCTCTTCGGCAAGGCCGTCACCGACATCAGCAGCGTGATCGCCAACAGCGTCGCGCTGACGCCACGAGTGCCGAACTGGTCCAGGATCAAGCTCTCGTTCGCGCCCTTCTTTGTCGATTCGATCCTAGGCCTGCCGTACATCAGCCCGCGCTGGAGCGAGGAGCAGGGCTTTCTGCACCGTGGGCGGCTCTTCTCCAAGGCGGTGTCGTTCTTCCACCGCGAGTGCGACGTGCCCGCCTGCCATATGCTGAGCCTGATGTGGGGCACGGGCTGGCCCGCGCTGTACGAACACAGCAACCTCGACGAGATTACGCATCGGCGCGGCGGCGATCTCTACGGCCCGACCTCGATGAATTACTATCGGCATGTGCGTAAAATGGTCAAAGCCGGCAGCCGTCCGCTCAAGTACGATCCGAGCGACCGCAAGTACGATCGCCTGCCGAACGACTACTTCCAGTATGCCCGCGAGATCAAGACGCCGGTGCTGTTCATGACCGGCAAGAACAACCGGGTCTTCACCGACTCGAATATCGTCTGTCATCGGCGCCTGGAGCGGATCGTGCCGGGACGCCACGAGCTGCATATCTTTCCGGGCTACGGGCACCAGGATGTGTTCATGGGCAAGAACTGCCACATCGACATCTTCCCCCGGCTGGTCCAGTTCCTCGACAAGCAGCGCGGTGCCGCCCAGACGCCGATCGTCGTGCAGCCCACGCAGGCGGAAGCTGCGGTCGCGGCCTCCTGAGATCGGGCGCGGAGACGACCGGCGCATGAGCAAATAATCGGGGGCGGACGGTAGGGGCGTGCTGCGTCGAGTGTCGCTATACGCCCCTACGAACGTTTCCAATATAGCTATTCAACCATCATCACGCCTCGATCGACGTGTCCCGTATAATGATTCACAGATCATCGGTCAACCAATCTGCTGGCATCAGAGCGGCTGTGGAGAGCGAGTTTCTGGGAGGCGCGCTATGCTCCAGTTCACATCCTTTGGGAGTATGTCCGATATAGGCTTTTACCTCTGGATTTCGTTTGGTCTGGTCGCCTGCGCCGTCTTGCTGCACCAGTGGTCGGCGCGCGCACGGCTGGCTGCCGGGCCAGAAGTTGCGCCTCGGAGCAGCCGCTCGCCGATCTCCTGGCTCCGGCTCGTCACCATGTCGCTGGCTACCGTCAGTGTCGTCTGGACAAGCTGGCTCTGGCTCACCGTCAGCGCCGATCCGGGCTTTCACCTGAGGCAAACCCTGGGCCTGCTGCTGATCATGGCGCTGCTTGAGCTGATCCAGATCGCCGGGCTGCGGCTGTTCCCATCCGTCCAGAGCATGATCAAGACCTACTTCGGCTGGGCGGTCGAGCTGCTGGCGTGGCTGCTGATCGCCTCGGCGGTGCGGCTAAGCTGGCTGCTGCCGCCCTACGACGTGCCGATTAGCAGCGCCCTCAGCGCGGTGACGGCCTGGCTGCCCCGGATCGAATCGGCGTGGCTCGATGACGTGCTGCGGCTGTTCTTCGGTCCTTTTCCCAGCAGCATGGCCTTCATCAAGATCAGCGTGTGGCTGCTGGCGCTCTTCATCGCGCTGGAAGTCGCCCCGGCGACCCACAAGTCGATCGGGCGGATGCGCGTCGCCAGCGCCGTCTCGGCGCTCACCAGGCTGCTCGCGACGGTCAGCATCATTCTGGTGCTGGTGCTGCTGCCGCGAGAGTTTGTCGTGCTGCGCAATTTCATTCTGGCGAATCTGGTCTTCTGCGGCGGCGTCACGCTGTGGCGGCAATTTCGGCGGCGCTGGCGCACCGGCGATCGATCGCTGAGCAGCCTGACGGGCGGCCTGATTGTCGTCGTGCAATTTCTGAGCCTGATCATGGTGATTGGCGGGACGCTCGCGGCGCTGCTGACGATTCCGCTGTGGGTGGTGATCCGTCTGTCGATTGCGGAGAACACGAATAGCCTGCTGATCGCCAGCATCGACATCTGGACGCATAATCTGGCGAGCATGCTCTTTGTGCTCTCGCTCTTCTACGCCACGACCTACGCGATCCGCCGTCTGACGGGCTCGCGCGGCCTGTCGTGGTTCGACCCGCCCAACTTCCGCGTTGTGTGGCGCGACCTGCTCTACGATAAGACGCGCAACGTCGATCTGATGCGCGAGGCGTTCATCAGGGCGATCGTCGGGGATGCGCGGCCCGATCTTGCCACGGCGATCGACGAGGCTGCGCGGATCGTGCCCGTCGCGGAGCCTAAGAACCACTATGCCTTCTCGATCGTCGGCGATCCCGGCGAGGGCGATGATAGCCAGCTCTATCCGATTCGCGGAGCGCGGACGGAGGTGTTGAAGCAGGCCACGGATGACGAACATGTTGATTTTATGATCATCAGCTCGGATGTGATCTACCCGGCGGGAGAGCTGATGGACTATGAGCGCGCGGTGTATCGGCCCTTCCGCACCAATCAGCCTGGTCGCCCGCCACAAAACGGCATTCCGATCTATGCCCTGCCCGGCAACCACGACTGGTACGACGACCTGAACGGCTTTCTGGCGAACTTTGGCTACGCTGCGGCGCACGAGACGAAGCGCACTCCCTGGCGTGACGCGATGCGGCGTGGTCCGTGGGCGATGTACGGTGGCCTGCTGAGCGGGCTGCGCTGGGGCGAGATCCGGCGCTTGCGCGAGCGATACGGCCTGGAGAAGCTTGGCGGCATTCCGCAGCAGCCGGAGAGCCAGCAGCGGCTACCGTTCTTCGAGATCAGCTTTGCCGATCAGGGCGTGCCGCTGACGGTGATCGCCGTGGATACCGGCTGCACGGGCTCCGTCGATGCGCTTCAGCGGGCCTGGCTAGAACGCTGCCTGCTCCGCGCGCGCGATCAGCTTAAGCTCGTGCTGCTGAGCACTCCGCTGTATGTCGATGGCAAGTTTGACACGCAGGGCATGCACGCCGAGCTATACCAACTGCTGCGGGCGCATCGGGTGGATGTGGTGATGGGCGGCGATACGCATACCTATCAGCAGTACGAGGTCCGCTACACCGCCGACGGTCGCGAGCATGTGATGTATCATATCGTGAACGGCGGCGGCGGTGCCTATCTGTCGTGTCCGATGGATGGCGACTGGATCTGCGGCTATGCCGGAGGTCCGATGCCGCTCGACGATCGCTACGTCTTCCACGATGCGCAGTGCGGCCCGGATCGGGTTGTGCTGCATAATCTCTTTCCGAGCGCCGAGATGATGCGCGCCAAGTTCGGGCCGCAAAAGAATCGACGATGGGATCGAACGGCGGGCGACGCCTGGCTCAATCGCATCCGCGCCTGGTACGAGTCCCGCATCCTCGCCAAGGGCTTCACCAACTTTTTGGAGCACGATCGTCTGCCGCTGCTTCAGAGCTTTGTCGAGGCGCATATGCATCTCGATGCGCAGGGCTGGAGGCTGGTGCTGATCCCGAACCTGGCACAGGGGCCGGACGGCGACCAGACTTTGCCGCCCGTCGAATGGGAGCGGCTGCCGGTCGAGATCGCCAGGGCGTTAGCGATGCCGGAGCCGACAGCGGCGGTGGTGATACCAGCGGACGAGTCACAGAAGCCGCCGTCCATCCCCGCCGACGCGCTGCCGCGCTAGCGTAGAAGTTCCAAGTTCCAAGTTCCGAGTTTCCGGCGCCTGGAACTTGGTGCGCCCAGAAGACACTCGGTTCCTTTGTTCTTTTGTTCCTTTGTTCGCTGAATTCGAGGCCCTGAAGATTGCTGATAGACAAAGGACAGATTGGGAGTACAATATGCGCTGTGTACCATAAGGAGTTAGCATGTCCCAGGCAGAAACGTACCTCCATGCGCAGCAAGCGCGCTACCTCGACGAACTGCTTGAGTTTCTTCGTATTCCTAGTATCTCGTCGCTGCCGGAACACGCCGGCGATGTCGAGCGTGCCGCCGCGTGGGTTGCCGGGCGTATGAGCGCCGCAGGCATCGAGCATGTGCAGATCTTTCCGACGGGCGGCCATCCCGTCGTGTATGGCGATTGGCTTCACGCCGCCGGGAAGCCGACGATCCTGATCTACGGGCACTTCGATACGCAGCCGGTCGATCCGCTCGCGCTGTGGACCTCGCCGCCGTTCGAGCCGGTAGTCCGCGATGGGCGGGTCTATGCCCGTGGCGCGAGCGACGACAAAGGCAACATGCTCGTGCCGATTCTGGTGGTCGAGGCGCTGCTCGCGAGCGAGGGATCGCTGCCTGTTAACCTGAAGTTCCTCTTCGAGGGCCAGGAGGAGATCGGAAGCCCGCAGATCCCGGCGTTTGTCGCGGCGCACCGTGAGCTGCTGGCCTGCGATCTGGCCGTGAGCGCCGACGGCGGCCAGTGGAGCGAGACAGAGCCAGCGATTCTGCTTGGCTTACGCGGCGGCTGTGCGATCCAGATCGATGTGCAGGGAGCCGTCAGCGATCTGCACTCCGGCGAGTACGGCGGCGCGATCCAGAATCCGCTCCACGCGCTGGTGCGCATCCTCGACACGATGCGTAGTCCCGACGGCAAGATCCTGGTAGAGGGCTTTTACGATGATGTCGCCGAGCTCAGCGATGCGGAGCGCGCCGCTGTGGCTGCCGTGCCCTTCGACGAGCAGGAGTACTGCCGGAAGCTGGGCATCGACGCGCTGTATGGCGAGCCCGGCTACACGACGCGTGAGCGCACCTGGACACGACCGACGCTGGAGATTAACGGCATCTACGGCGGATTCCAGGGCGAGGGCGTCAAGACGGTGCTGCCCAACGAGGCACATGCCAAAATAACCTGCCGTCTGGTCCCGAATCAAGACCCGACCACGATCGCGCAGCGGGTGATCGACCATGTCCACAAGCACGCGCCGCAGGGCGTGAGGGTCCAGGCTCAGCAGCAGCCGTTCCGCGCCTATCCATACCTGATGCCCGCCGATCATCCGGGCAACGAGGCGGCGCGGTCCGTGCTGATCGAGCTGTACGGACGCGAGCCGTATTATGTGCGCTCCGGCGGCAGTATTCCGATCATGATGGTCTTTCTGAATGATCTCGGCGTGTACACGGTCAACTTCGCCTTCGCGCTGCCGGATGAGCAGATGCATGCGCCCGATGAGTTCTTCCGCCTGTCCAGCTTCGAGTCGGGCCAGCGCGCGTATATCCGGCTGCTGCATCGTCTCGCCGATCTGCCGACCAAGGGGCGGCGGGCAGCGCGATAGAACGCCCCAGGAGCGGGGCGAGCTGGCTCGCGTGGTGCATCTCCGGGCGGCAATCGGCGGGATAGCCGAGCACGGCGGGGCGGGCAAGTTCAGCGCTTGCCCGCCCCGCCGTCTCTGGCCCAGGCATCGCTCACGATCCGCAGCGGTACAGCGTCATCGGTCCGCCGCGACCGCCAGGAAACGCTGGTGGCCTGTCCGTGCTCGGCGCGCTGCTGGTCGGCGTGCCGAGGCCGGGCTCGGTGACGACGCTGCACGCTGATTGCACGTACTGGCTGATGCTGGGGTTAGGGCCACCGCCAGGGCCACCACCGCCGCCCCACAGCACATAGCGGACGTCGCCGCTGGCGACCAGCCTGGCGAGATCATCCCCGTCGATCACCGGATCGCTGCCGCTAAAGCCACCCGCGTACAGCACCGGTCGGCTGGTTGCCAGCACGTACGCCGCGCCGACGTTGGCGCTGGGTACGACTATCAGGTACTTCGTGTCCTGGGTGTTGGCCTGGAGGTAGTCCAGCAACGTTTGATTGACGGCTCCTCCCATGTCGCCCCCAGGCACCGCCGCAGGAGCCGCCCCGCCGAACGCCGCCCCATTCGGGGGACCGCCCATTCCAAACCTGCCGAGATTCCCCGTATATGCCTGTGTGAGCGGGCTGCTCGTGTCCGCGTAGGCCGTTGTCAGGCAGGACCACACGGTCGGCACGATGAGCAGCGCGGCTATGACCAATCCGAAGCTTACGCGCGGCAGCATGCCCACGCCGTGCCGCGCGCGCAGCAGGAACAGGCCCAGCCCGATTCCGCCAAGGCCCAGCGGGACGGCAACCCACCACGGGTTTGCCATGTACATGCTGACGGCGTAGGACTGAAAGGCCAGCGTGACGACCGCAGCCAGCAGCAGTAGCAGCGCCGCGCGCAGAGGGTGGCTGGTCCGCAGATGCCACAGGAACATCAAGCCCAGCGCCACGATTGCGGCGAGCGGTGGGCCGAGCATCGCCAGGTAGTACTGGTGGAAGAAACCCGCGACGCTGAAGAAGATGGCGCACGTCAGCAGCCAGCCGCCCCATAGGAACAGCCCTCGATGCAGCTCGGTCTGCGGTCGTCGCCAGGAGACGCTCGCCGCCATCGCCACGAGCATGGTCAGCGCGAACGGCAGCAGCCAGCTCGCCTGAGCCGCGAGGCCGATTTGGAACATGCGCAGCACGCCGGGGCTGCCCGTGCCAAACGAGCCGCCGGGTCCGCCAGGAGCCGCACCAGGGCCGATCAGCACATTGGCCTGGGGCCGACCTGATGGGGCGGGCATACCGCCGGGTGGAAACGCTAGTCGCTGGCGACTACCGCCCATGATGCCGACCAGCCGCTGGATGCCGTTATAGCCGACGATCAGGTTGAGCGCGGAGTTGTTTCCGCTGCTGCCAACATAGGGTCGCTGGTCGGCGGGCGTGAGATCGACGATCACCGCCCACGAGAGCGCGACAGGAATAAGCACCAGCGTGGCGAGTCCCAGGTGGCCGAGCTTGCGCCACCAGCGCTGCTGCGAGCCAAAGAAGTACAGCGCGTACAGCGCGGGCACCGGCAACAACACCTGCATCATCTTGATGTTGAACCCGATGCCAATCAGCACCGCGCCAAGGATCAAAAATCGAAGCCTGCGGGTTTCAGTGGCCTTGATGAAGGCCCAGGCCGCCAGCAGCAGCGTGAAGATCAGCGTGGCGTCCTGCGTGTTGTTGCGCTCGACGGCGATCATCACGGGTGTTACCGCCAGCACGAGGGCCGATAGCAGGCCCGCGCCATCGCCGAAGGAGCGCCGCACCAGATGATGGAGCAGGATCACCGAGCCGATACCCGCAAGGATCTGCGGCAGCACGGTGGCAAAGCCGCTGACACCCAGTAGGTAGGCTGAGAGCACCTCGATCCACAGGCCAACCGGCGGCTTGTCGACCGAGACGGAGCCGCCCGGCTCGGCGGCAACAAAGAAGAAGTTGTGCCACGACTGGAGCATGCTTTCCACAGCAGCCGTGTAGTAGGTGTTCGATTGTCCGATCGCGTCGATGTTGGCGAGACGCAGGACCGCTGCCAGGAGGACGATCGCCCATAGTCCGAGCGATGTCCGGCGTAGGCTGAACGGGAACCTGAGGCTTTTCGTGCGAGATATGGACGGTAGTTGTGTTGACATAATTTCTGGTCCTCAAACTGCACGTGCTGTGTCGTCGGCGCAGCAACGATCGAATAGAACAGTCTATGCGTTATACCGCAGTTCCACGCCACATACTCAGCGACAATCGCGAAACAGGCCCATGAAACGCCGCTCGCTGGCTGTCGTTGGCTGGCCGAGCGCGGGGTGATAATAGGTTGCGCCTAGCCCAAGCGTTCCGGCGAGCGCCAGCATGCCGGGCGCAAGCAGCGGGCTGGCTCCACGCAACGCCGCCAGCACGACCACGCCGGTCGCGGCATTGGGCCGAATGTCGCGCTCAAACGCGATGTTGGCTTCCCAGTGCTCGACAATGCCGAAGAGGCTACCCGCAATCAGCAGCGCCATGATCAGCCGCAGCGCCCAGAGGATGGCCCGCTGGGGACGGATCAGCGCAGCGAGGACCGCAACCAGCCCCAGGCCGCACAGCGCGAGGGGGATGAGCTGGATCGCGCTCTCCATGTGTTCGCTTAGCAAGAGTTCGACAGCGGTAAAGATGCACAGGCATCCTGATAGTACCAGGAGAAAGCTGCGGAGCCGCTGAGCGATCGTACTTGTATCCATGGGCCGTGTTTCCTATCAGACGGACCAGCCATGCCATCTGCTGGCCCGTCCTCAATCATGCTTAGTCCGCGAGATAGGCCGCTGCTGCTGCTAGCTGGTCGGGCGAGACAGACGTGCCAAGCGTGGCAAGGAATGCCTGGTTCGAGCCGTAGGGCCGGCCTGCGATCAGGCTGTTGGCAATCGTTGGGTCGACGCCTGGAATCTGTTGCAACGTTGCCGCATCGGACTCGTCCACGTCGATGGGCACGTAGACGTACTGCTCGTAGGCGGCGACTTGCGCGGCATCGACATATTTGCCGATCTCGCGTCGGAACTGCTCGATGCTGATATACGGGCGATACTCCATGAACTCACGGACCATGCGCTGGCTAAAGTTGGGGATGGTGCCGAGCAACTGCTCCTCGGTCGCCGTGTTCAGATTCAGCTTCGTAGTCTGCGCTGCCCCTGCTGCGCCCGCATCCGATGCTGCCCCTACAGCGCCCGCTGTAGCTGCGGCGCTTGCGGCTGGCGTCGTTGTCTGCTCCCCTGAGCCGGATGCAGCCGTGGTTGAGGATGCGGCATTACTGCCACAGGCGGCCAGGATCAAGACCAGCAGCGGTGTGATGGCAAGTATCCAGAGTTTTTTGAGGGTCATGCTCCTGTGCTCCTTTTTTGTGCTGGCAATTGTGCCGAGCATCGGTATTCGGTTCTGAGCCACATGCTACGTACAGCTTCACGACCCTTGCGCTCCAGTAGGCGCTGATCCGGTGTGGTGCTGCGGCATGATCCCAAGGATACCGCCATGATATTCAGAAGTTGTTAGTATCTCGTAGAGAAAGTATTGGGATCGCGCTGAAGACAACAGGTTGATCGCGTGCCGCGTGCTGGCCGAGATCGTCTGCCAGGTAGGGCCGATCTATGCTAGAATCCTCATCGAGCAGCGCCGCCTGCTGCCAG
>DASUTC010000134.1 GCA_036374795.1 Herpetosiphonaceae bacterium | reverse complement strand
AAGCGGTGATCCACCGCAATCTCCTGCTCTTTCGCGGAGCACGGTATCTGTGGTGGTCGCTGAGCTTGCTCGTGATCTCCGGCGTGCTCTACGCCACCCAGGGCACGGTGCAACCGCCGAACGGCGGCACGTGGCAGGGCTACGTGCTCGGCTCGATCGGCGCGCTGCTCATCGTCTGGCTCACGTTTCTCGGCATTCGCAAGCGCGCCTATCGATCGACGATGGGCAGCATGCAGGGCTGGACCTCGGCCCATGTCTACCTGGGTACGGCGCTGCTCATCATCGCGACGCTGCACGCCGGCTTCCAGGTCGGCTGGAATCTGCACACGCTCGCTTACATTCTGATGTGCGTCGTGATTGCGAGCGGCTTCTTCGGCCTCTACAGCTATCTCAACAATCCGGAGCTGATCTCGAAGAACCGCGAAGGCGGCAGCCGCGCGGTGTTGTTTGCGGAGCTGTTCGAGCTGGACAAGGAATCCCGCTCGCTGGCGCAGAAGTGCGCGCCGGAAGTCGGTATTGCCGTAGCCAGCAGCATCGAGCGCACGACGCTTGGCGGCGGCGTTTATGCGCAACTGTTCAGCCGTGACGATTCGTTCTTCGTGCGCGGCGCGGGAGCGCCGGTACGCAACACGGACCAGCAGGCCGTTGTCGACTTCGTAGCGGAGCGGTTGCCGCGTGCACAGAAGGGCATCGAGGCAGCGAATCTCCAGCAGCTGATCGTATTGCTGTGTCGGCGGCAGGCCGTTCTGCGCCGCATCCGCCGCGATATCCGGTTACGCGGCTGGCTGCAGATCTGGCTGTACTTTCACATTCCAGTGACGTTCGCGCTGCTGTTCGCGCTCGTGGTGCACATCGTGTCGACCTTCGTCTACTGGTGATGCATGGAAGCGCTGCTGCGAGAACTACACCAGGGCCCCGACGGAATACCCGAGTACCGTGACACGGAGATCTCCGGCGCCGAGCTGACGATCGGCAGCGCCGCGGATCAGCGCATCCAGCTGCTTGGTCGCGCGGTCGCGCCCGAGCACGCCGTCATCCGCAAATCCGGCTCGAAGCTGGAACTGAGTTGTCGCAGCGGGCAGCGTGTCAGCATCAATGGCGAACAGCGCAGCTCTG
>DASUTC010000133.1 GCA_036374795.1 Herpetosiphonaceae bacterium | reverse complement strand
GACCACATACGCCACCAGCCGCGTGTCGCCGCGCTCCTCGCGCAGCAGCACCACCGCGTCGCGCACGGCCTCATGCTGGCGCAGCACGGCCTCGATCTCGCCCAGCTCGATGCGATAGCCCCGCAGCTTGACCTGCTGATCCACGCGGCCAAGGAACACGATCGTGCCATCGGGCAGGTAGCGTGCCAGATCGCCCGTCTTGTAGAGCCGCGCGCCGAGCTCGCCGAACGGATTCGGCACGAAGCGCTCGGCGGTGAGATCGGGCCGATTCCAGTAGCCGCGCGCCAGACCCTCGCCGCCGATGAAGATCTCGCCGGAGATGCCAACCGGCACCGGCTGCAACTGCCGATCGAGCAGATAGACCTGCGCGTTGGGCAGCGCCCGTCCGATCGGCGGAGGCTGGAGCAGCCCGGCCTCACAGCGCGTCGCCGTCGCGCAGACGGTCGTCTCCGTCGGGCCATAGGCGTTGAAAAAGATCCGGCCACGTGCCCAGCGCTCCACGACGCTTGCCGGACACGCCTCGCCTGCGGTAATCACGATCTTCAGCGCCGGGAGGTCGTCGGATGGGAGCACGGCCAGCAGTGATGGCGGGAGCGTCACCACGCTGATCGCCTCGTCGCGCAGCAGCCGCAGCAGATCCGCCCCGGAGGACAGCACCGGCTGCGGTGCCAGCACCAGCGTCGAGCCGGTGAGCAGGGTCATAAACGTCTCCCAGATCGAGGCATCGAAGCTCAGCGAGGCAAATTGCAGCACCCGGCTGGCAGGAGGCATCTCGAAGACGGGTAGCTGTGTCTGCATCAGGCTGCACACGCTGCGATGCTGCACCATCACGCCCTTTGGATTGCCTGTCGAGCCGGAGGTATAGATCATGTACGCCACATTGTCGGCGGTCGCATCGCAGGCTGGACACGCGGCTGTCTGGTTCGCGATCATCGGCCAGTCCCGATCGAGGCAGACCACCTGCGCGCCATGATCGGGCAGGTCGGCGCAGAGGCGGTGCTGTGTCAGCAGCACGGCGACACGCGCATCTTCGAGCATGAACCGGATGCGCTCGCCGGGATAGCGTGGATCGATCGGCACATACACGCCGCCAGCCTTAAGAATCCCCAGCAGGCCGATCACCTGCTCCGGGCCATGCTCCACACACAGCCCGACCCGTACCTCGGTGGTCACGCCCAGGCTACGCAGATAGCGCGCCAGACGATTCGCGCGCCCGTCGAGGTCGTGATAGGTCAGCGCTTCTGACTCGAACACAAGCGCGATCGTGTCGGGCGTGCGCGTGGCCTGCGTCTCAAACAGCGTATGAATACAGGCATCGCTCGCATACGGCGCGGCGGTCGCGTTCCACTCCGCCAGCAGATCGCGCTCGGCGGCGGTCAGCAGCGGCAGGCGGTGGAGCCTGGCTGCGGGCTGCGCAACGCTGCCTTCGAGCGCTGTCTGGAAATGGCCCGCCAGCCGGGCGATCGTCTCCGGATCGAAGAGATCGGTGTTGTACTCGAATGTCGCGGCCAGGCCCTGCTCCGTCTCCGTGATCGCCAGCGACAGATCGAACTTGGCCGTGCCCGGCTCCACGGCGCGCGGCTGGATCGTCACGTCGCCCAGCGCAAGCGCGGGCAGCGCGGTATTTTGCAGCACGAACAGCACTTGAAAGAGCGGCGAGCGACTCAGATCGCGCTCCGGCTGAAGGTCTTCTACCAGTTGCTCAAAGGGCAGATCCTGATGCGCGTAGGCGTCGAGCGTCACCTCGCGCACCTGCCGGAGCAGATCGCGAAAGGTCGGATTGCCCGACAGATCCGCCCGGATGACAAGCGTATTGACGAAGAAGCCGATCAGCGGCTCAAGCTCGCGTCGCGTGCGATTCGCAACGGGCGTGCCAACCGCCAGATCGGTCTGGCCCGTGTAGCGCTGAAGCACGACCATGAACGCCGCCAGCAGCGTCATAAAGAGCGTGACGCCCTCGCGGCGGCTCAGCGCGTGGAGCGCTTCGGCCAGAGTAGCCGGTAGCGCAACATGATGCACCGCGCCGCGAAAGCTTTGCAGCGCCGGACGTGGACGATCGGTGGGCAGATCGAGCATCGGCACGTGCGCGAGTCGCCGACGCCAGTAGTCGAGCTGGCGCTCCCGCTCAGGTCCCTGGAGCCAGGCCCGCTGCCAGCAGGTATAATCAGCGTACTGGATCGGCAGCGGGGTGCCCACTGGGCCCGGCAGGTCGGCTATGGCGCGACCGGCAGCCAGGGCCGTGTAGATCGTCGCCAGCTCCCGCACCAGAATACCCAGCGACCAGCCATCGGCCACAATATGATGCAGCGTCAGCAGCAGCTCATGCTCGCGGGTGGTATGCCGGATCAGCATGGCGCGAATCAGCGGTCCCCGCTGAAGATCAAAGGGGCGCTGCGTCTCGGCGGTGACAAGACGCTCCACAGTGTGCTCGCGCTGGTGCTGCGGCTCGTCGCTCAGGTCCTCAAGCGGCAGCGCGAGCGCGAGCGAGGGCACGATGATCTGGGTAGGCTGGCCGCGCTCGACGGCGAACGTCGTCCGCAAGGCTTCATGTCGCGCGACAACCGCATTGAGACTATCCTGAAGCGCCCCAACATCCAGCGGCCCGCTCAACCGAACCGCCGTCAGAATCAGATACACCGTCGAATCAGGCGCGAGCTGGTCGAAAAACCAGAGGCGCTGCTGCGCAAAGGAGAGCGGGATCGGCTCCACGCGCAGCCCAGGAAGCAGCGGAGTCTCCTGAGCCTCGGCAGCCGTATGCCGCGCCGCTGCGATCTGCCGGGCTAGACCAGCCACGGTCGGAGTTTCAAAGAGGCAGCGGATTGACAGCTCGACGGCGAGCACATCCTGCACACGCGCCAGAATCTGGGTCGCCAGCAGCGAGTGGCCGCCCAGATCAAAGAAGTTGTCGTGGATGCTCACCCGGCGCAGCCCAAGCACATCCGCCCAGATACCCGCGACGACCTCCTCGATCGGCGTGCGCGGCGCGACAAACGTCTCCTCCGGGTCGGGTCGTGCCATATCCGGCGCGGGCAGCGCCGTGCGATCGAGCTTGCCATTGGGCGTCAGCGGAAAGGCGTCGAGCCAGATGAAGGCGCTCGGCACCATGTACTCCGGTAGGTGCTCTTTCAGGTAGGTGCGGAGTTTGGAGGTGCGGCCCTCACCCCCCCTACCCCCCTTCCCCAAACCTCGGCAGGCTCCTGCCTCGGTTGCGATAGGAGAGCGGGAATCTTGGTGCTCCCCTTGTTCCCGTGGTCCCTTGTTCGCTTGTTCTTCGCTTGGTTCTTTGTTCTCTGTTCTTTGTTCTGTTGTTCTTTGTTCTACCACGTACGCGACCAGGCGCTCGTCGCGGAGCAGCACCACCGCCTCACGCACATCTGGATGCTGCGCCAGCGCCGCCTCGATCTCGCCCAGCTCGATGCGGAAGCCCCGGATCTTGGCCTGCTGATCGATCCGCCCTAGGTAGTGCAGATCGCCGTTCGACAGATACCGTGCCAGATCCCCGCTGCGGTAGAGCCGGGCACCGCGAGTCTGGCCGAAGGGATCGGGCACGAAGCGCGCGGCGGTGAGTGCCGGATGACCGTGGTAGCCCCGCGCCACCCCCGCGCCGCCCACGTAGATCTCGCCCGGCACCCCGATCGGCACCGGCTGCATCCCGGCATCCAGCACATACACCGCCAGGTCGCGCAGCGGCGCGCCGATCACGCTCGGTGCCGCGCCCGCGAGGTCGCCCTGCCGCAGCGCCCGATAGGTGACATGCACCGTCGTCTCGGTGATGCCGTACATGTTGATGAGCTGCGGCTGCCCCTCGCCGTGGCGCGCCACCCACGGCCGCAAGCTCGGCAGGTCCAGCGCCTCGCCGCCGAAGATGACATACCGCAGGGCAAGATCGGCAGGCGCCCCGTCCAGCGCGGCCTCGGCCTGGATCAGCTGCCGGAAAGCCGAGGGCGTCTGGTTGAGCACCGTCACGCGCTCCTGCCGCAGCAGCGCATAGAACGCCTCCGGCGCGCGGCTGGTCAGGTAGGGCACCACCACCAGCCTGCCGCCGTGGAGCAGCGCGCCCCACAGCTCCCAGACCGAGAAGTCGAAGGCGATCGAGTGGAACAGTGTCCAGACATCCTCGGCGCCGAAGTGGAAATACGCCTCGGTGGCGGCGAAGAGCCGCAGCACGTGGGCGTGGGTGACGAGCACGCCCTTGGGCCGTCCGGTCGAGCCGGAGGTGTAGATCACGTAGGCCGCCTGCGCCGGGTCGATGGGCAGCGCCAGGGGGGTGGTCGGCTGGCGGGCGATGGTCGGCCAGTCGGTGTCGAGGCAGAGGGTGTGCGCGGCGTGGGGCGGCAGCGCGGCGTGCAGCGCGGCGTGGGTCAGCAGCACGGGCGCGTGGGCATCGGCCAGGATCAGCGCGACGCGCTCCGGGGGATAGGCGGGGTCGAGCGGGACGTAGCAGCCGCCGGCCAGGAGGACGGCGAGCAGGGCGACGACGAGATCGGGCGAGCGGTCGAGGTAGAGGGCGACGGGCGTCTCGGCGACGACCCCACGGGCACGGAGGGCGTAGGCGAGCTGGGTGGCGCGGGCGTGGAGGTCGGCGTAGGTCAGGTGGTGGTCGTGGTGGGAGAGGGCGATGGCGTGGGGCGTGCGGGCGGCGATGGCCGCGAAGCGGGCGGGGAGGGTGGCGGCGACGGGATAGGCGGCGTGCGGCCCCTGCCAGGCACGGAGCTGCTGGTGCTCGGCCGGCGTCAGCAGCGGCAGCGCGGCAATGCGCTGGTGCGGCGCGGCGACGACAGCTTCGAGGATCGTCTGGTAATGTCCCAGCAGCCGCGCGATCGTCGCGGCGTCGAACAGATCGGTGCTGTACTCGACGGCGGCCCACAGCCCGTCGGGGCTTTCCGTCAGCGCCAGCTCAAGATCGAACTTTGCGACCGTGTGCTCTGTCTCGACCGGGCTTAGCTCAAGGCCGGGAAGCTGGTAGCTGGCGGGCGAGGCGTACTGGAGCATGAACACGACCTGGAAGATCGGCGCGTGGCTGAGCGTCCGCGCTGGCTGCACGGCCTCGACGATCTTCTCGAAGGGCACCTCCTGGTGCTGATAGGCGTCAAGCGTCATCTCGCGCACCCGCTGGAGCAGCTCTAGAAACGTCGGGTTGCCGCTCATGTCGATCCGCAGCGGCAGCATGTTGACGAAGCAGCCGATCAGCGGCTCGATCTCAGCCCGGCTGCGTCCGCTGACCGGCGAGCCGACGACCAGATCGGGTCGACCGGTGTAGCGGTAGAGCAGCACATTGAACGCGGCCAGCAGCGTCATGAACAGCGTGGCGTCCGCGCGCTGGCTCAGCGACTCAAGCGGGGCGACCAGCGCCGCCGGGAGCAAGGCTGTCTCCATTGCGCCCTTGAAGGTCTGCCGCGCCGGACGTGGCCGGTCGGTCGGTAGCTCAAGCAGAGCGGGAGCGTCCGCAAGCTGCCGTCGCCAGTAGGCCAGCGCCGCGTCGAGCGTGGTGCCCGCCATCCACTGTCGCTGCCAGTGCGCGAAGTCGGCGTACTGGATCGCGAGCGGCGGGATCGATGCGCTCCCTGGCGCTGCCTGCCTGGCCGCGCTGTAGAGCGTGGTCAGCTCGCGGATCAGCAAGCCGGTCGACCAGCCATCCGAGACGATATGATGCAGCGTCAGCACCAGCAGATGCTCGGCGTCGGCGGTGCGCAGCAGCAGGGCTCGCAGCAGCGGGCCGCGCTGAAGATCGAAGGGCCGCTCGGTTTCCTCGGCGGCCAGCCGATGGGCGGTTGTCTCGCGCTCCGGCTGCGGGATCGCGCGCAGATCGTGGCAGGGCAGCGCGACGATCGACGGCGGATGAATGATCTGCACCGGGCGGCCCTGCTGCGTCGGATCGCTGCCGTTGGACGCGGCAGGCGCGAAGGTCGTGCGCAGCACCTCGTGGCGGCGAACAACCTCCGAGAGGCTGTCGCGCAGCGCGTCGCTGTCGAGCAGGCCCCGGAGTCGCACGACCTGCGGCAGGTTATAGGTGGCCCGTCCTGGCTCCCACTGGTCGATGAACCAGAGGCGCTCCTGCGCGAACGAAAGCGGCAACGGCTGTGCCCGATCGACCGGCTGGATCGTCGGCGTGGACGATTGCTCCGCGCGGGCGACCTGCTCCAGAAAGGCCAGGATCTCTGCCTTGCGTGCCGTTAGCTCGGCGCGCAGCTCCGCCGGAAGCGCCCCTTCCGCCGTGCGATAGCGCAGCCGACCATCCTCGGCCCAGAGCTGAATGCCCAGCCCCCGCAGTTGCGCCAGAAATTCGACTATGTTCATAAATCTCCCTCTTCGCCAAAATCTGTCGGCTGCGTGACGGCGGCGCGGCTGGTCGCGGCCCACTGGATCACGTCGATGTGCTGAGCGAGCGCGGCAACCGTCGGCGTGGTGAAGAGCGTGCTGACGGGCACCTCGACCTGGAGCGTCTGTCGGACCCGCGAGATGACTTGCAGCGCGAGCATCGAGTGACCGCCCAGCTCGAAGAAATGATCGTGCAGGCCGATGCGCTCGACGCCCAGGACCTCGGCCCAGATCGCCGCGAGCGCGATCTCGGTTGGCGTCTGCGGCGCGGCATACGCCATCCGTGTCGCAGATAGCGCCGGATCGGGCGGGGGCAGCGCTTTGCGATCAAGCTTGCCGTTGGGCGTCAGCGGCAGACGATCGAGCGCCACGAACGCAGATGGGATCATGTATTCCGGTAGGTGCTCGCCTAAGAACTGACGCAGTTCCTGCGGAGAGCTAAGACGCGGGGTGCCATGCGGGTGCCCATGCCCAGCGGGCACCCGTTCCTGGTTCTGAACAACGTACGCAACCAGCCGTGGCTCCGGCTCGGCCCGCAGCATAACCACGGCACCGCTCACAGCCTCATGCTGGCGCAGCACGGCCTCGATCTCGCCCAGCTCGATGCGGAAGCCGCGCAGCTTGACCTGCCCGTCGATCCGGCCCACGAATTCGAGCCGCCCATCGGCATGGCGGCGGGCCAGATCGCCGGAGCGATACAGCCGCCCGCCCGGTTCAGCGCCAAACGGATCGGGCACGAAGCGCGCGGCGGTCAGATCGGGGCGGCCAAGGTAGCCCCGCGCCAGGCCCACGCCGCCGATACACAGCTCTCCCGCCACACCGATCGGCACCGGCTGAAGATTGGCGTCCAGCAGATACACCTGCACGTTGGCGACGGGCTGGCCGAGCGGCACGAAGCGCGCGGCAGCCTCCGGCGCACAGGTCCAGGCGGTCGCGTTGACCGCGGCCTCGGTAGGACCGTACGTGTTGAGCAGCGCGGCATCCAGCCGCGCGAAGAAGCGCTCCTGAAGCGCCACGGGCAGCGACTCGCCGCCGCAGAAGATCCGCCGCAGCGTCGGGCAGCGCGCAAGGTCGGGAGCATCCAAGAAGATCTGGAGCATCGGTGGCACGAAGCGGATCTGCGTGATGCTCCAGCGCTCGATCGCCTCCACCAGATACGCGCTGTCGGACTGACCGCCGGGCCGCGCCAGCACAAGCTGCGCGCCGGAGAGCAGCGGCCAGAAGATCTCGCGGATCGATACGTCGAAGCTGAGCGGCACCGTTTGCAGGACGCGATCGTCCGCCATCAGCGGATAGCTCTGCTGCATCCAGCGCACGTAGTTGGTCATCGCGCGGTGCGGCACTCCGACTCCTTTGGGCGTGCCCGTCGAGCCGGAGGTGTACATCACGTAGGCAAGCTGATCGGGATGAACTGCGATCGGCAGATTGTCGGCGCGCTGCCGGTCGATCAGCGGCCACTCGGCATCCAGATTGACGACGTTGAACCGAGGCCGCTGCGCTGGCTGCTCAAGATAGGCGGCCAGGCCCTCGCCGATCAGCAGCAGATCGATCTGTGCGTCGTCGAGCATAAGCTGGAGTCGCTCGCCTGGCTGCGCCGGATCGAGCGGCACGTACGCGCCGCCCGCCTTGAGGATCGCCAGCACCGCCACGACCATCGTCACGGAGCGCTCGACGAGCAGCCCGACCAGCGTCTCTCGTGTCGCGCTGCCGACGCCCTGCTGCCGCAGATAACGTGCCAGTTGGTTGGATCGGGCGTTCAGCTCGGCGTAGGTCAGCACCGCATCGCCACAGACCAGGGCAGCCGACTCGGGCGTGCGCGCCGCCTGGGCCTCGAAAAGCTGTGCCGTGAGCCGCTCCTGAGGCGGCAGGCTCGGCAGTGGATTCCAGGCATACACAACCTGCTCGCGCTCGGCCTCCGGCAGCAGCGGCAGCGCGGTGATGCGCCGCGACGGATCGGCGACGATTCCGGCCAGCAAGACCTCGAACTGCGCCGCCATCCGCGCGATCGTCGCGGCCTCGAAGAGATCGACATTGTAGCCAAAGTCCGCGACCAGGCCGTCCGGCGTTTCTGCCAGCGTCAGCGTCAGGTCGAACTTGGCGGGCGGCGGCGGCTCGATCACGCTGAGCTGAAGATCGGGCAGATCAAGCACGACATCGGCGAAGTTGAGCAGGTTGAACATCACCTGGAAAACAGGTGTGTGGCTCAGATCACGCTCAGGCTGTAGCTCCTCGACCAGCCGCTCGAAGGGGAGCGCCTGATGATCGAAGGCCGCCAGCGTTGTATCGCGGACCTGGGCCAGCAGGCCGCTGAAGGACGGAGCGCCCATCAGATCGGCGCGGATCACCAGCGTGTTCAGGAACAGCCCGATCACGCCCTCAAGCTCCGGGCGGATACGGCCCGCGATCGGCGAGCCGACCAGCAGATCGGTCTGGCCCGTGTAGCGATGGAGCAGCACATCGAACGCCGTCAGCAGTGTCATGAACAGCGTCGCGCCCTCGTGGCGGCTCAGCGCCTTGAGCGCATCGGTCAGCGCGCGGGAGAGCACCAGCGTCTCGCTGCTGCCGCGCGCGCTCTGCACAGCCGGGCGCGGGCGATCCAGCGGCAGTTGCAGCACCGGCAGCGTCCCGCTCAGTTGCTTTTTCCAGTAGGCCATCTCGGCATCGAGCACACCACCGGGTGCCCCCTCGGCGAGCCACTGGCGCTGCCAGATCGCATAGTCGGCGTACTGCACCGGCAGTTCCGGCAGCACGGGCGCAGCCTGGGCATCCTCCTGCTGGCTGAAGCCGCGATAGAGCGTCGCCAGCTCGCGCACCAGGATATTCATCGACCAGCCATCGGTGATGATATGGTGCAGCGCCAGCAGCAGCACGTGCTCCTCGTCGTGGTGGCGCACCAGCGTGGTGCGCAGCAGCGGCCCCTGGCTCAGATTGAAAGGTCGCTCGGCCTCCGCCGCCAGCAGCGACTCTGTCTGGCGCACGCGCTCCTCGGCGGTCGTGGCGCCGAGATCCAGCAGCGGCAGCGCGACCTCGGCGGCGGGCATGATCACCTGCACAAGCGCTCCGGCCTCGTCATCGGGTTTGCCCGGCTGCTGCACAAAGATCGTCCGCAGCGACTCGTGGCGGCGTACCAGCGCTTCAAGGCTGCGCTGGAGCGCGGCACGATCGAGCCTGCCCGTGAGCCGCACGCCCAGCGTGATGCTGTAGGCCGGGCTGCCAGGCAGCAGCCGGTCGAGGAACCAGAAGCGCTGCTGGCCGAACGAGAGCGGGAGCGGCTGCATGCGATCGACCGGCTCGACCGGCGGGATCGGCAGGCGCCGCCGCTGGCGGGCTGCGTCGATGCGCCGGGCCAGACCCGCGACGGTCAGCGTCTCGAAAAGATCGCGCAGCAGCACATCGGCCTGCAAGGCGTCGCGCACACGGGCGATCACCTGGGTCGCCAGCAGCGAGTGACCGCCCAACTCGAAGAAGTTGTGGTGGATGCTCACGCGCTCGACGCCGAGCACATCGGCCCAGATGCTCGCCAGCACGTCCTCAATCGGATTGGTCGGCGCCGCGAAGCGCTCGTCGAGCACCGCCTGTTGCTCCGGCACAGGCAGTGCCTTGCGGTCGATCTTGCCGTTGGGCGTCTTCGGCAGCACATCCAGCACCACAAACGCGGAGGGGATCATGTAGTCGGGAAGATGCTCGGCAAGGAAGGCGCGGAGCTTCGTGTTGCGGCCCTCACCCCCTGGACCTCTCTCCCATGGCACAGGCGAGGGGGAATGCGGTGCTTGGTGCTCGTCCCTTTTGTGTTCTACCATGTACGCCACCAGCCGCCGCGCCCCAAGGGCACCTGCGCCATCCTCGCGCGCAACGACCACGCACGCATCGATGTCTGGATGTTTCGCCAGCACGGCCTCGATCTCGCCGGTTTCGATGCGGAAGCCGCGCACCTTGACCTGATGATCGATGCGGCCCAGGATCTCGATCGTCCCATCAGCGCGCCAGCGGCCAAGGTCGCCGGTGCGCACCATGATCTGCCCGTTCTCGAACGGACACGGCACGAAGCGCTCCGCCGTGAGATCGGGGCGGAATACGTAGCCGCGCGACACGCTCTCGCCAGCGATGCAGACCTCGCCCGCGCTGCCGATCGGCTGTGGCTGGTGGTGCTGGTCGAGGATGTAGATCCGGTTGTTCTGCAAGGGCCTGCCGACCGTGATCGGCTGCCCAAGATCATGAGCGCGAATGATTCCCAGCGCGTTGATGTCGCTGATCTCGGTCAGGCCGTAGATGTTGACGATCGCCACCGTGGAGCCGATCTGGCCGAAGACCGCTTGCAGCAGGCGCGGCTCGAGCTTCTCGCCGCCGATCAGCAGGTAGCGCAGCACGTTGGGCGGCTGCTCCGGCGCGACCTCATTGAGCACGGCGTGCATATAGGAGGGCACGGCGTCGAGCAGGTGGATCGCGTGCGCGTCGAGGTAGCGCAGCAGGGCGCGGCTGTCGAGCTTGACCGCATCGGGAATAACGTGCAGCGTGCGGCCAAAGATCAGCGTCGGGAAGATCTGGTTGACCGAGATGTCGAAGCTGATCGAGGTGATCAGGCCGGTGCGTTGCACCTGGGGATCGTCGAAGTAGGCGCGCAGGCCATAGACCAGGTTGATCAGGCCGCGCTGTGTGACCATCACGCCCTTTGGTTTGCCGGTCGAGCCCGACGTGAAGATGATGTAGGCCAGCTGATCGGGCAAGACCACGCGCGGCGGGTTGGTGGTCGGCTGCTGCGCCAGGGTGTGCCAATCGGCATCCAGGCGGAAGACCTGCGCCGTGTGTTCGGGTAGGCGCGCGACCAGCGCGGCCTGGGTCAGGATCACCGGGGAGCGGCTGTGCGACAGCATGTACTGAAGGCGCTCAGCCGGGTAGGTGGGATCGAGCGGCACATACGCGCCGCCCGCCTTGAGGATCGCCAGCATGCCGGCGATCATCTCCAGCGAGCGCTCGACACACAGCGCGACGAGCACATCCGGCCCGACGCCCTGCGCGCGCAGATAGTGCGCGAGCTGATTCGCCCGCGTGTTCAGCTCGGCGTAGCTCAGCGCTTGCCCATCGAAGACGAGCGCGAGTACGTCGGGCGTGCACGCGGCCTGCGCCTCGATTAATGCATGCACGGCGGCAGCGCGCGGATACTCCGCCTCGGAGCGGTTCCAGTCGATCAGCATCCGCTGCCGCTCGGCCTCCGTCAGCAGCGGCAGGTGCGCGATGCGCGCGTCGGGATCGGCGACGATCGCCCGGAGCAGGCTTTGAAAATGCGCGGCCATGCGTACGATCGTCGCGGCGTCGAAGAGATCGGTGTTGTACTCGATGTCGGCGATCAGCTCCGACTCGCTCTCGGTCAGCAGAATCGTCAGATCGAACTTGGCGCTGCTGCTCGTGAAGGGAACCGGGCTGAGCGTCAGCCCCGGCAGTTCCAGCGCGTCGATCGGCGCGTTCTGAAGCACGAACATCACCTGGAAGAAGGGCGTGTGGCTCATGTCGCGCTCCGGCTGGAGCACCTCGACCAGCTTCTCGAAGGGCACGTCCTGATGGGCGTATGCGTCCAGCGTCACGCGGCGCACCTGCTGAAGCAGATCGCGGAAGCGCGGCTTGCCCGACAGATCGGCGCGCAGCACCAGCGTATTGACGAAGAAGCCGATCAGCCCTTCCAGCTCCGCCCGCGTGCGATTGGCGATCGGCGATCCCACCAGCAGATCGGTCTGGCCGCTGTAGCGATGGAGCAGGCTGTAGAACGAGGCCAGCAGTGTCATAAACAGCGTCGCGCCCTCGCGCTCGCTGACGGCTCGAAGGTCGGGCAGGAGATCCGGCAGCCGCACGGAGTGGACCGCGCCGCGATAGGATTGCACCGCCGGTCGCGGACGATCAAGCGGCAGATCCAGCAGCGATGGTGCGGCGGCCAGCTGCCGCCGCCAGTAGTCGATCTCGCGGTCGAGCTGCTCGCCCTGCAACCACTGGCGCTGCCAGATCGCGTAGTCGGCGTACTGGATCGGCAGCTCCGGCAGCAGCGGCGCGGCTTGTCCAGCGTAGGACGGGTACAGCGCGGCGACCTCACGCACGAGCACGCCCATCGACCAGGCATCGGAGATGATGTGGTGCAGCGTCAGCAGCAAGATATGCTCGGTCGGCGACAGCCGCAGCAGCATCGTCCGCAGCAGCGGCCCGCGCTCAAGGTCGAACGGGCGCTCTAGCTCCTCCTCGACCAGCCGCAGGGCGGCGGCCTCGCGCTCGTCTGCGGGCAGCCGGGTACCCTCTGGGTGCAGCTCGACCACGTTCAGCGGGTGCGGCGCGGGCGGCGCGATCACCTGCACCGGCTCGCTTCGGTCGGCGCTGCCGGGGCCTTGCGAGGCGAAGGTTGTACGCAACACCTGATGCCGTCGCACGATCGCGCTGAGCGTCTCGGCAAGCGCCGCAACGTCGAGCGCGCCTGTCAGCCGCAGGGCGATCGGCAGGTTGTAGATCGCCGTGTTGGGCAGCAGTTGATCGAGAAACCAGAGCCGCTGCTGCGCGAACGACAGCGGCGGCGGGCCGTCCAGCGTCGCCCGTGGGATGCTGCTCTGCGGCGCGGTGGCCCGCAGCAGCACCAGCAGATCGGCTTTACGGCTGGAGAGCTCCTTCAGCAGCCCCGGCGTCAGCACCTCTTTCGACCCACGATAGCGCAGCCGCTCGCCCTCGGCCCAGAGCTTGACGCCCAGATCGTGCAACTGCGCCAGAAACTCGACCGTCGTCATAGCTCCCCCTCGATCTCGTCGTCGGCGAGCGCGCTTGTAACCGGCTGCGCCTGTGCCAGCGTCCGGCGCAGCGTGATGATCTGCTGCGACAGCCCGGCGACCGTCGGCGTCTCGAACAGGCTGCGCAGCGGTAGGGCGATCTGCTCGGCGGCGCGCAGCCGCGCCATGAGCCGCGTCGCCAGCAGCGAGTGACCGCCGAGCGCAAAGAAGTTATCGTGGATGCCGACCTGCTCCAGGCCCAGTACCTCGGCCCAGAGCGCGGCCATCGCCTGCTCCTCCGGCGTGCGCGGCGCGACATAGCTCGCGGCAGCGTTCCGCGCGTAATCCACGGCGGGCAGCGCGCGGCGGTCGATCTTGCCGCTCGGCGTGCGCGGCAGATCCTCAAGCAGCACGCACGCGGCGGGCAGCATGTACTCCGGCAGCCGACCATGCAGAAACGTGATCAGTTCCTCGGCATCGAGTATCTGCGCCGCGTGCGGCACGACATACGCCACCAGCAGCGTGTCAGGCGTCGTCTCGCCGGGCAGCGTCCTGGTCTGGGCCATCACCACGACCGCCTGCACCTGCGGATGCTGCGCCAGCACCGTCTCGATCTCGCCGAGCTCGATGCGATAGCCACGGATCTTGACCTGCTGATCGTTGCGGCCCAGGAACTGGATCGTGCCGTCGGGCAGGTAGCGCGCCAGATCGCCGGTCTTGTAGAGCCGGGTGCCACGAGTATCGCCGAAGGGGTTGGGCACGAAGCGCTCCGCCGTCAGCGCGGGGCGGTACAGATAGCCGCGCGCCAGGTTCTCGCCGCCGAGATACAGCTCGCCCACCACGCCCAGCGGCACCGGCTGGAGTCGCCCGTCGAGCAGGTAGATCTGCGTATTGTCGACCGGATGGCCGATCGGCGGGAGCGCGGCCCAGCTTTGGGGCGGCCCGCTCAGCGTGTACGCCGTCACCACGTGCGTCTCGGATGGGCCGTAGTGATTGTGCAGCGTGCAGCCCGGCAGCCGCTCGAACAGCTCGACGATCGGCGGCGTTGTCTGAAGCTGCTCGCCTGCGGTCATCACCTCGCGCAGGCTGCCTGGCAGCAGATCGAGCTTGGTCGCAACCTCGGCGATCTGCTGAAGCGCGACAAAGGGCAGAAACAGCCGCTCGATCGCTTGGTCGCGCATCAGCTCCAGCAGCGCGACGGTATCCTGGCGCAGCTCCTCAGGCAGCAGCACGATCGCGCCGCCGGTAGACCACGCGGTGAATAGCTCCTGAAACGAGGCATCGAAGCTGATCGGCGCAAACTGAAGCGTCCGCGCCGGGCCGGGGATCACCGTGTCGCGCATCTGCCAGCTCAGCAGGTTGCTCAGCGCCCGATGCGGCATCGCCACGCCCTTGGGCGTGCCCGTCGAGCCGGAGGTGTAGATGATATACGCCAGATGCTCGGAGGTCGCGGCGCTGCGCACGCCGTCGCGCGGCAGCCGCTCGATCAGCTCGCGGTCGGCGTCGAGCGCCACGATCCGCGCGGCTACGTCGGGCAGCCGCTCGCGCAGCGCCGCATGGGTCAGCACGACCGGCGCGCGGGCATCGCTGAGCATAAAGTGCAGCCGGTCGGCGGGATAGCTCGGATCGAGCGGCAGATAGGCCGCGCCCGCCTTGAGCACACCCAGCACGGCTGTCATCAGATCGAGCGAGCGCGGCAGGAACAGCCCGACTGACTGATCGGGACCCACGCCCAGGCTACGCAGATGATGCGCAAGCTGATTGGCGCGGGCGTTCAGCTCGTCGTAGCTCAACTGCGCGACCAGCCCGTCGCGGTCGGCAAACGCGGCGGCGATGGCGTCGGGCGTGCGCGCGGCCTGCGCCTCGAACAGCTCATGCACGCAGCGCTCGCGCGGATACGCTACGTCCGTAGCGTTCCAGCCGATGAGCATCTGCTCACGCTCATCCGCGCCGATCAGCGCCAGGTCGTCCAGTCGTCGGTCGGGATCGGCGACAATGCTGGCGAGGAGCGTCCGCCAGTGATCGGCCATGCGCAAGATCGTCGCGCGGTCGAAGAGATCGGTGTTGTACTCGAAGATACCGACCAGCTCGCCGCGCTCCTCGTACATATTCAGCGTCAGATCGAACTTGGCGGTGTTGTTGTCGGCCTCGACCGGGCTGAGCGTCAGCCGGGGCAGCTCAAGCGCTGGCAGCGGCGCGTTCTGGAGCACGAACATCACCTGAAACAGCGGCGACGTGCTCAGATCGCGCTCCGGCTGAAGCTCTTCGACCAGCAGCTCAAAGGGGAGATCCTGGTGCTCGTAGGCTTCGAGCGCCACCTGGCGGACGCGACCCAGCAGCTCGCGGAAGGGCAGATCGCCGCGCAGGTGCGTGCGCAGCACCAGCGTGTTGACGAAGAAGCCGATCAGCGCCTCGGTTTCGGTCTGCCGCCGCCCCGCGATCGGCGAGCCGACCGGCAGGTCGGTCTGGTGGGTGTAGCGATAGAGCAGCACATCGAACGCCGCCAGCAGCGTCATGAACAGCGTAGTGCCTGCGTCGCTGCTCAGCGCGTTGAGCGCGGCAGCCAGGGATGGCGGGAGCGTCTGCTTTTCGAGCGCGCCCCGGAAGGTCTGCACCGCCGGGCGCGGGCGATCGGTGGGCAGTTGGAGCACCGGCACACGACCGCCAAGCTGCTGCTTCCAGTAGGCAAGCTGCCGCTCGCGGATCTCACCGGCAAGCCAATCGCGCTGCCAGACAGCGAAGTCGGCGTACTGGATCGGCAGCGGCGGCAGGGCCGTGGCGGGATCGTCGGCAGTGTAGAGCGTCGCAAGCTCGCGCATCAGCACGCCCATCGACCACGCATCGGAGATGATGTGGTGCAGCGTCAGCAGCAGCAGGTGCTCGTCGGCGGCGAGGCGCAGCAGCGTGGCCCGTACGAGAGGACCGGCTGACAGATCGAAGGGCTGGCTGGCCTCGGCGACCGTGCGCTCTCGCACCTCCGCCTCGCGCTCCGCAGGCGGCAGCACGGAGAGATCGATCAGCGCAAGCGGCTGTGGCTCGAACGGGAGGATCACCTGGACCGGATCGTCGTCGGGCGTGCGCACGGCAAAGATCGTGCGCAGCGACTCGTGCCGCTGGATGATCGTCTGGTAGCAGCGCTCAAGCGCCGCCGTGTCCAGCGGCCCTGTCAGCCGTAGTGCCAGCGGAACGTTATAGCTGGCGCTGTCCGGCTCAAGCTGATCGAGGAACCAGAGCCGCTGCTGCGCGAACGACAGCGGAAAGCGATCCGTCGTCCGAGGCTGCGGCGCGATGACTGGCTCCGCCGTGGCCGATCCCGCTGCGGCCTCTGAATGCGACTCGGCACCGAGATGTCGCGCGAGGTCGCGGATCGTCGGGCGGCGGAACAGCTCCGGCAGCGGCACCTCGCGCTGAAGCCGCGTGCGGATCTGGTTCTGCACCTGGATCAGCCGCAGCGACTGGCCGCCAAGATCGAAGAAGTTATCGTGGACGCCGACCCGATCGAGGTGGAGCACCTGTCGCCAGATCTCCGCGAGCGTCTGCTCAAGCGGCGTCGACGGCATGACATACTCCGTCTCCACCGTCGAGCGTCCCTCAGGCGCGGGCAGCGCGCGCCAGTCGAGCTTGCCGCTCGGCGTCAGGGGCAGCGCGTCGAGCGGCACGAACGCGCTCGGCACCATGTAGGCGGGCAGACGCGCGCCCAGGAAGTGACGCAGGTCCTGGGGCGAACAACGAACAGAGCAACTAGAACCTGAGTCGTTGGCCGTCGTGTTCTCTGTTCTTGCTTCGTTGTTCTGGTGTTCTACAACATACGCCACCAGCCGAGCATCCGGGTGCCCGCCTGCGTGCGGCGCATCTTGCCGCGCCAGCACCACCGCCTCGCGCACGGCGGGATGCTGCTGAAGCACCGCCGCGATCTCGCCCGGCTCGATCCGAAAGCCGCGAATCTTGACCTGCCGGTCGACGCGGCCCAGAAACTCGATGTTGCCGTCGGGCAGATAGCGCGCCAGGTCGCCGGTTTTGTAGAGCCGCGCGCCGGGCGCGCCCTGAGGGCACCCGCCGAACGGATCGGGCACGAAGCGCTCCGCCGTCAGCGCGGGATGGTTGAGATAGCCGCGCGCCAGGCCAGCGCCGCCCAGGTGTAGCTCGCCGGGCACGCCGATCGGCACCAGGCGTAGGCGCTGATCCAGAATATAGCCCTGCACATTGCGCAGCGTCCGCCCGATCGGCAGCTCGCGCAACTGCTCGGCGGGCGACACTGCATCCCACGCGGTCGCGACGATCGTCGCCTCGGTCGGGCCGTAGGTATTGACCAGCCGCAGCCGCGATCCAGCCCACTGCTGCCACTGGGCCAGCCGCTCCGGCAGCGCGCGCTCGCCGCCGATGATCACCAGGCGCAGCCGGGTACCCTCCGGGTGCGGCACCTGCTCATCGAGCTGTGTACACAGCTCATGCCAGTAGGCGGTGGGCAGGCTGAGCGCGGTCAGGTCCCACGCGCGGCAGATCGCGAAGAAGCTCGCGGCGCTCGCCAACATCTGCTCGGTACGCAGCACCAGCGTCGCGCCGCTGGTCAGGCTGGCGTAGATCTCCTCGGCGCTGGCGTCGAAGCTGAGCGACGCAAACTGAAGCACGCGATCGTCGGCGCGCAGCCCGTAGGTCGTCTGGACCGCCTCAAGGTAGTTGACTACCGCCTGATGCGGCGTGAGCACACCCTTGGGCTGCCCGGTCGAGCCTGAGGTGTAGATCACGTACGCGAGATTGGTAGATTGGACCTCCGTCGCAGGCGGCGCGCTCGACTCCCGGCTGATCGCGGGCCAGTCCGCGTCGAGCCGCACGATCCGGGGCGGCGGATTCAGCATCGGCTCCTCAAGCTGTGGGGTCAAATGGCGCTGCGTGAGCACCAAGCCGATCTGCGCGTCCTTGAGGATAAACGCCAGGCGCTCGGCGGGGTAGGTCGGATCGATCGGCACGTACGCGCCGCCCGCCTTGAGCGTGCCCAGCAGCCCGACGATCATCTCCGGCGAGCGCTCCACGAGCAGCCCGACGCGGCTCTCCGGCCCAACTCCGAGCGTGCGCAGATAGTGCGCAAGCTGATTCGACTGTCGATCCAGCTCGGCGTAGCTCAGCCGCCGCTCGCCGCGCTGCGGATCGAACTGCGTCACGGCCAGCGCGTCGGGCGTGCGCGCGGCCTGCCGGGCGAACAGCTCATGCAGGCAGACGGCATCGGCGTACGGCTCCTGCGGCGGCGTCCAGCTTGTCAAAAGCTGCCGCTCATCCTCCGGCACGAAGCGCAGATCGGCGATCGGCTGATCCGGGTCGCGGGCCAGCACCTTGAGCAGCTCCTCGAAATGCCGCAGCATGCGTCGGATCGTCGCCGCGTCGAAGAGATCGCTGTTGTACTCAAGCGTGCCCGCCAGCTCGTCGGCATTCGTTGTGCTGCTGTCGATCCCGGCGATCGGCGGCCACAGCGCCAGCGTGAGATCGAACTTGGCCGTGCCGGTGTCGTACTCCAGCGGCGTCAGAGTCAGATCGGGCAGATTGTAGGAGGGCATCGGCGCGTTCTGGAGGATGAACATCACCTGGAACAGCGGCGGGTAGCTGGGATCGCGCTCAGGCCGCAGCACGTCCACAAGCTGCTCGAAGGGCACGTTCTGATGCGCGTAGGCCTCAAGCGTCACGGCGCGCACGCGGCGCAGCAGCTCGCGGAAGCTCGGATTGCCGGTCAGGTCGGTGCGCAGCAGCAGCGTGTTGACGAAGAAGCCCATCAGGCTCTCGAGCTCGAAGCGGTCGCGGTTGGCGATCGGCGAGCCGACGATGATGTCATCCTGGCCGCTGTAGCGCGCGAGCAGCACATTGAACGCCGCCAGCAGCGTCATGAACAGCGAGGCATCCTCCTGCTGGCTCAGCCGGTTCAGGGCTGCCACCAGCTCTGCGGGCAGCAGCAGCCGCTCGATCGCGCCGCGCGAGGTTTGCACCGGCGGTCGGGGTCGATCGGTGCGCAGTTGGAGCACCGGCAGCGGGCCGCGCAACTGCTCAAGCCAGTAGCTAAGCTGCTGCTCCAGCACCTCGCCGGGTGCCCCTGGGGCAAGCCAATCGCGCTGCCAGACCGCGACATCGGCGTACTGGATCGGCAGATCGGGCAGCAGCGCCGCTACGTCGGGCGCGGCTCCCGGCGCGGCGCTCGTCCGAGCGGCGTAGATCGTGGTGATCTCGCGGATCATCAGCCCCATCGACCAGCCATCGAAGATGATGTGATGCATGTTCAGCAGAAACACGTGCTCGGTCGGGCTGAGCCGGATCAGCGTGGCGCGCAGCAGCGGGCCGCGCTGAAGATCGAAGCGGTGATGCGCCTCGGCGATTGCCAGCCGCAGCGCCTCCGCCGCGCGCTCCTCGGCGGGCAGGTGCTCGATGTCGATCGGCGTCAGCGCGACCGTCAGGCTGGGCGCGATCAATTGGATCGGGCGGTCTTCCACCAGCGGAAAGGTCGTGCGCAGCGCCTCGTGGCGGCGAATGACCTGATTGAGGCTCCACTCAAGCGCGGCGCGATCCAGGCTGCCCGTCAGCCGCATCGCCAGCGGAATATTGTACGCCAGATTGCCGGGCTCCCACTGATCGACGAACCAGAGCCGCTCCTGAGCAAAGGAGAGCGGCGGATCGATCTGCGGATCGCGCGGGCGAATCGCCTGGCTGTCACCTGAGCCAAGCCCTTCCTCAGCCATCAGATAGGCCAGCAGCTCCAGCTCTTCCGGCGAGATACCGGGTCGGTCGGCTAAGTTACTCAG
Organism: Herpetosiphonaceae bacterium; assembly: GCA_036374795.1. Lineage (NCBI taxonomy): Bacteria > Bacillati > Chloroflexota > Chloroflexia > Herpetosiphonales > Herpetosiphonaceae > Herpetosiphonaceae bacterium. The sequence goes on along the minus strand of DASUTC010000133.1, from coordinate 3,253 downwards.
ATCCATCTATATCATTCCTCTGATACGCTCCTGCGGCTCAGCGTCCCGGCTCCGCCGCCGGATTGGCGGCGCGACTCTGCTGGCGACGCTGCTCAAGGGTCGTCTTAAGCTCTTCACGCGACACGCCCTTGATCCGCTGGAGCAATCGGGCAATCTTATCGGTACGGCCCGGCTCGGACTCGTGCTCTACCAGCAGCGCGGCCAGCGCGGCCACTGTGGTCGACTGGAACATCGCCTGAAGCGGCAGCGAGATCTGGAAGACATCGCGCACCCGCGACAGCAGCAGAATCGCCCGCAGCGAGTGACCGCCCAGGTCGAAGAAGTTATCGTGGACGCCGACGCGCTCGATCTCCAGCACCTCGGCCCAGATCATTGCCAGCACCTGCTCGGTCGGCGTGCGCGGCGCGACATACGACTGTTCGAGCGCGGGTCGCGCGCCGCCAGCATCCGGCAGCGCGGCGCGATCGAGCTTGCCGTTGGGCGTCAGCGGCAGCGTGTCGAGCGGCACGAAGACCGCCGGGATCATGTAGTCCGGCAGGCTGCGCTGAAGATGCCGCCGTAGCTCGCTCGTCGTCAGCTGCGCTTCGGGAGCGTCCACGTGCGGCACGATGTAGGCGACTAGATGCTGCTCGCGCGCTACGACCGCCGCCGCCCGCAGATCGGGATGCTGGCTCAGCAGCGCCTCGATCTCGCCCGGCTCGATCCGAAAGCCGCGCACCTTGACCTGCTGGTCGATCCGGCCCACAAACTCGATCTGACCGTCGGCCAGATAGCGGCCTAGATCGCCGGTTTTGTAGAGCCGCGCGCCACCCTGCGGGTACCCGGTCTGGCTGAACGGATCGGGGATGAACTGCGCCGCGGTCAGGTCGGGGCGGCCAAGGTAGCCACGCGCCACGCCCACGCCGCCGATGTGTAGCTCGCCGACAATGCCCACGGGCACCGGCTCGCCGCGCCGATCCAGCACATAGACGGTTGTGTTGGCGATCGGTCGGCCAATCGGCGGACGCGACTCGGTGGCATCGCACGGGGCGATCGTCGCGCAGACCGTCGTCTCAGTCGGGCCGTAGGCGTTGATGAAACGTCGTCCGGGCTGCCAGCGCGCGACCACCTCCGCCGGGCATGGCTCGCCCGCCGCGACGATCGTCTGGAGCGCGGGCAGCTCGGCATGGGGCAGCGCGCTCAGCGCCGAGGGCGGCAGCGTCACGGCGGTGATCGTCTGCTCGCGCAGCAGTTGGAGCAGGCCCGGCCCCGGCACCAGATCGGCGCGTGGAGCCAGCACCAGCGTCGCGCCCGCCAGCAGCGTCACGACGATCTCGGAGATCGAGGCGTCGAAGCTGGGCGAGGCGAATTGCAGCACGCGGCTCTCAGGGCCGATTGCAAAAGCCCGGCTCTGCGCCCGCGCCAGATTGCACAGCCCGGCGTGCTGCACCTGCACGCCCTTGGGCCGCCCGGTCGAGCCTGAGGTGTAGATGATATACGCCAGATCTTCAGGCCGTGTCGCGCTGTCGGGATTGGTGGTCGGCTGCTGCTCGATGCGCGGCGCTTCGGCGTCCAGATCGACGCAGACCAGCGATGACGATTGCAGCGCGTCCAGATCGCTCCACAGCCCGGTCGGCGCGGCGATGATCTGCCGATCCTGTCGGCGGACCAGCAGCACGTGCGCGCGGGCATCTTCGATCATCAGCCGCAGCCGCTCGATAGGATAGGCCGGATCGAGCGGCAGGTAGACGCCGCCCGCCTTCAGCACGGCCAGCAGCGCGACGACCAGCTCGATCGAGCGCTCCATTCCGATTGCAACCGGCACCTCCGGACCCACGCCCAGCGACCGCAGCTCGTGCGCAAGCTGATTGGCGCGGCGATCCAGCTCGGCGTAGGTGAGCTGCTGCGGCGCTGCTCCGGCCTGGGCGAAGACGAGCGCGGCGGCATCGGGCGTGCGCGCGGCCTGCGCCTCGAAGAGCTGATGGGCACAGGCGGCATGCAGATCGGTCTGCGTAGCGTTCCAGTCGCGCAGCAGGTCGCGCTCGGCCTCCGTTAACAGCGGCAGCGTCGAGATGCGCCGCGCCGGGTCGGCGACAATTGCACGCAGCAGTACCTTGAAGTGGCCGATCAGCCGCTCGATCGTCGCTCGGTCGAAGAGATCGGTGCTGTACTCAAGCGTCGCGCTCAGCCGATCCTGGCCCTCCCACATGAACAGGATCAGATCGAGCTTGGTCGTGCCGCTGTCGATCATCATCGGTCGCATCGTCACGCCCGCGACCTCGCGCGTGGGCAGTAGCTCGTTCTGAAGCGTGAAGCTGACCTGCGACAGCGGCGCGTGGCTCAGGTCGCGGCCCGGATTGAGCTTCTCGACCAGCAGCTCGAAGGGCACGTCCTGATGGCTGTAGGCCGCCAGCGCCGTCGCTCGCACGCGCTGCACCAGCTCGCGGAAGCTGGGATCGCCCGCCAGCGACGTGCGCAGCAGCAGATTGTTGGCGAAGAAGCCCATCACGTTGGCTAGCTCGCTGCGGTTCCGCCCGCTCATCATCGTGCCGACGATCAGATCGTCCTGGCCGCTCCACCGCTGAAGCAGCACGTCGAACGCGGCCAGCAGCAGCATGAAGAGCGACACGCCCTCGCGCTGGGCCAGCGCCGTGAGTTCCGCCGGTAGAGGATGCTCTAGCTCAAAGGCGGCTACCGCGCCGTGGTGCGACTGGACAGCGGGACGCGGGCGATCGGTCGGCAGATTCAGCAGCTTGGGCGCGGACTCAAGCTGTTTGCGCCAGTAGGCCAGTTGCGATTCCAGCACCGCGCCCTGAAGGTACTCGCGCTGCCAGATGGCATAGTCGGCGTACTGCACCGGCGGCTCGATCAGGTGCGCGGCTTCCGGCGGCTGTCCGCTGGCAAAAACGGCGTACAGCGCCGTCACCTCGGCGATCAGCAGCTCCGTCGACCAGCCATCGGTGATGATATGGTGCATCGTAAAGAGCAGCATATACTCGGCCTCGTCCAGGCGCAGCAGTTGGGCGCGCAAGAGCGGGCCGCGCTGAAGGTCGAATGGCCGCTGGAACTCGATCGCCGCCAGCCGCAGCGCCTCGGCCTCGCGCTCAGCGGCGGGATGCCCGCGCAGATCGTGTACCGGCAGCGTGATCGGCATCTCAGGCGCGATCACCTGCACCGGTCGGTCGTCGACCACGGTAAAGGTCGTGCGCAGGGCCTCGTGGCGGAGCAGGACCTCATTCAGGCTTTGCTCCAGCGCGCGGATGTCGAGCGGGCC
>DASUTC010000132.1 GCA_036374795.1 Herpetosiphonaceae bacterium | reverse complement strand
CCGCACCGGGAAGATGCTGGTAAACCAGCCGACCGTGCGCGACAGATCGACCTCGTCGAAGAGATCTTCGCGTCCGTGGCCTTCCAGATCGAGCCGCAGCACCGGCGATTGCGCCCACTGCGCCCAGGCCAGCGCCAGCGCGGTCAGCAGCACATCGTTGATCCGGGTGCGATAGGCGCGCGGCACCTCATGCAGCAGCGCGTGCGTGTCGGCGGCGCTCAGGACCAGCTCCAGATGCTCGGTCGTCGCCGGGATACTCGGTCGATCCCGGCGATCGACCGGCATGGACGGCACGGGATGACCAGCGACCCGCAACCAATACGCCAGCTCGTCGTGGAGCGCCGCTGATTGGGCATAGCTCACGAGGCGCTCGGCCCACGCTTTGAACGAGGTCGTCTTGGGGGGCAGCGTGACGGCAGCCTGCTGGCGGAGCTGGGTGTAGGCGCTCTGGAAATCTTCCAGCAGGATCGGCCACGAGACGGCATCGACGGCGAGGTGATGGATCACGACCAGCAGGCGTCCGGGCCGCTGCGCTCCCAGGTGCAGGTAGGCGACGCGGATCAGTGGGCCGCTGCTGAGATTGAGGCTGGTTTGAATCTCCGTCGCGGCGACCGTGATCGCGCCCGGCTGCTCGGTGGCAGGGATGGCAGATAGATCGATCACGCGCGTGAGCGGCCCATCACGCAGCGCGCGGTAGAGCGCGACGATCTGCTGCTGCCAGCCGGTGGGCGCCGGCGTAATGCGCAGCCGCAGCGCATCGTGGTGGGCGACGAGGTGCCGGACGGCCTGTTCCAGCAGCGCGGGATCGAGCGGCTGCTGGACCTGAAGCAGCACCGCCTGATTAAAGTGGTTCGGCTCCATCAGGTCCAGCGCGAAAAAGTGATGCTGAATCGGCGTCAGCGGGACCGGACCCGTGACGATTCCCTGCTCAGCCACCGTCAGCAGCGGCGTGCCAGCCACCGCCGCGAGCTGCGCGATCGTCGGGTGCTGGAAGATCTGCCGGGGCGTCAGGTGCACACCGGCCTGATGTGCCCGCGCGATGATCTGGATCGTCAGGATCGAATCACCGCCAAGCGCGAAGAAATGATCATGGATGCCCACCCGGTCGAGCCGCAGCACATCGGCCCAGATCGTGGCGAGCACGGCCTCCGTCGGGCTGCGCGGCGCGACGTAATCCGTCTCGATCGTGAGACGGCTGGCGTTCGGATCGGGCAGCGCCGCGCGGTCGACCTTGCCGTGCGCGTTCAGCGGCAGCGCTGGGAGCACCACAAAGGCGGCGGGCACCATGTACGCGGGAAGCGCGCGCTGGAGCGCCTGCTGGAGGTCCTCCAGCGTGAGCGCGGCCTCTACCTCCGGCACCACATAGGCCACCAGCCGAGCGTCGCCGGAGGAGTCGTCGTGGACGATCACCGCTGCATCCTGGACCGCAGGCTGCTGCCGGAGCACGCCCTCGATCTCGCTCAGCTCGATCCGGAAGCCGCGCAGCTTGACCTGCGCATCCCGGCGGCCCAGGAATTCGACCGTGCCGTCGGCCCGGTAGCGCGCCAGGTCGCCGGTGCGATACCAGCGCTGCCCGTCGACTACAACGTATTTTTCCGCTGTCAACTCCAGCTGGTGCCGGTAGCCGCGCGTCACGCCGCCGCCGCCGAGGTAGATCTCGCCAATAACGCCGATCGGCACGAGTCGCTGGTGTGGATCGTAGAGCCGGAGCTGGCTGTTGGGCAGTGGTCGCCCGATCGGGTGGCCGCTCACGGCCTCGTCGCGCGGTACGGCGTAGCTCGTACAGATGATCGTCGCCTCGGTCGGGCCATACAGCACGGTGATCGCCGCCTGCGGGAAGATCGCCTGCATCGCGGGGAGCAGGTCCGGCGGCACGGCCTCGCCGCCGACGAAGACCTGGCGCATAGCGGCGAAGGCCGCTGGTGGGAGCTGGCGGTCGTGGATCGCGCGCACGATCTGGCGCATCAGGCTGGGCACCGTGTGCAGCCGGGTACACGCGCGCAGCGTCTCGACGAACTGCGGCAGATCGAGCACCTCGGCCTGCGTCAGGATGCGCGCCGTGCCGCCGACGAGCAGCGGCGAGAACAGCTCGAAGAGCGCAATGTCGAAGGCGACCGAGGCAATCCAGGGCATGATGTCGTCGGCCTGGAAGCGGAAGCGTTCCTGGCTTGCGAGGAGCGTATTGCTCAGGCTGCCATGCTCGACCTGCACGGCTTTGGGTCGGCCGGTCGTGCCGGAGGTGTAGATCAGGTAGGCCAGATCGTTAGCCTGGTGGTCGGTCGCGGGCGCGGTGCTCGGCAGCGGCGCGATGGAGGGCCAATCGGCGTCCAGACAGACGAGCCGCGCCTGGTGCTGGGGCAGGCCGGGGGCTAGCGTCTGCTGGCTGAGCAGCACAGGCACCTGCGCGTCCGCCAGCATGAACTGAAGCCGCTCGGCGGGATAGGCCGGATCGAGGGGCACGTAGGCACCGCCCGCCTTGAGAATGCCGAGCAGCCCGACGACCAGATCGAGCGAGCGGTCAAGGTAGAGGCCGACGCCGACCTCGCCCTGTGGGCACCCGCCGACGCCGAGCCGCCGGAGGTGGTGCGCAAGCTGGTTGGCGCGCTGATCGAGGGCGCGGTAGGTGAGCGTCTCCGCGCCGCAGACGAGCGCCACGGCGTCGGGCGTGCGCGCCGCCTGCGCGGCGAAGAGGTGATGAATCGCGGTGTCTGTGGGGAACGCCGTGGTCGTAGCATTCCATGACATCAAGAGGCGTTGTTCGGCCTCGGTCAGCAGCGGCACAGCGCCGAGGGGCTGATCGGGATCGGCGGCGAATCCGGCGAGCAGCGTCTCCAGATGGCCGAGCAGCCGATCGATGCGCTCGCGGTCGAAGCGCTGGCTGTCGTAGTTGAGCCGGAGCGTTAATTCCTGTCCGGGCACCGCCGCCAGCGTGAGCGCATAATTGCTTTGCTCGATCGTTCGCACGTCTGAGATCGCCAGCCCAATGTCGGCGCGCCGCGCAGCTGTGAGCGAGGCAATCGGGTAGTTCTCGAAGACGACGATGCTCTCGAATAGCGGCTGGCCCTGCGGCACGTCGCTCCAGCGCTGGACCTGCGCCAGAGGGCTGTACTCGTACTGGCGCAGCTCCAGCAGCACGGCCTGCACCTGCGCCAGGTAGCGATGAACGGTGTCATTCGCGCCGACCTGAACTCGTACCGGCAGCGTGTTGATGAAGAGGCCGACCATCTCCTCCACGCCTTCCAGCTCCGGCGGGCGGCCCGACACTGTCGCACCGTAGACGATGTCTTGCTCCCCGCTGTAGCGGCTGAGCAGCAGCGCCCATGCGCCCTGCACGAGCGTGCTCATCGTCAGGCCGTGCTGGCGGGCGAGGCGCTCCAGCGCGGCGGTCGTCGCCCGGCTCAGGGTCATCTCGCCGGTCATCTGGCTGGCGGCGCTTGCGTCGCCGGAGGAACGTCGCTCCACGCCCAGCGGCGTGGGAACGCAAAAACCCCGGAGCAGGTGCCGCCAGAACGTTTCCGCCCGCGCGAGATCCTGGCGGTGCAGCCAGGCGATATAGTCGCGGTAGGGCCATGGACGCGCCAGTTCGAGGCGTTGCCCGTGGCGCAGGGCGGCATAGGCGGCGAAGACCTCACGCAGCACCAGCGGCACCGACCAGCCATCGAGGAGCAGATGGTGATAGCTCCACACAAAGTCGTAGCGCTCGGTCCCGACCTGAAATAACGCCAGACGCACCAGGGGCGCTGCTCCGAGCGCAAAGCCACGCCGCCGATCCTGCGCCAGGCATGTCGCCAGGTGCGCTGCCTGGTCGTCTCGGCTCAGGTCGCGCCAGTCTTCGATCTGCCAGGGGAGTGTCACCTGCTGCCGGACGACTTGCAGCGGCGTGTCGATGTCCTCCCAGACAAATCCGGTGCGTAAGATCGGGTGGCGCTCGATGACCATCGCCCACGCCCGCTGGAATGCGTCGATCGCGATTGGACCCTCAAGGCGACAGGCGAGCTGCTCGACATACAGGCCCGTCTCCGACTCGTACAGGGTATGGAACAACATGCCCTGCTGCATCGGCGAGAGCGGATAGATGTCCTCGATCTGCCGCTCGTGCGCAACGATACGATCGAGGAGCGCCTGATCCAGCCGCGCTAATGGGAAATCGGCGGGGGTGTAGCCGTGCGCGTCCGGCGCGCTGCTGTGGGCGATCACGCGCTGGATGGCCGCGCGGTAGGCATCGACCAGACTCGCGATCGTGGCGCGATGATGGATCGCGGCGCTGTAGTCCCAGTTGAGATGGAAGCAGCCATCGAGGACGAATCCTGTCACCTCAAGCAGATAGGTGCGACCATTGCGCGCGCTCTGCACAGGGCCGGGACTCTCGCGTGCTGGCGCGAACAGGCTGTCTTTGGCGATGGCCTGGTCGATCTGGCCCAGGTAGTTGAACGACACCTCCGCCGGGGGCATGCCGGCGAGGGCGGCCTGCATCTCCGGGGGGCCGAGGTAGCGCAGGAGGCCGTAGCCGATGCCATGCTGCGGGATCTGGCGCAGCTGCTCTTTGATCGTTGTGAGCGCCGCGCCGGGCTGCTGCGCCGTGCCCAGGTCGAGCCGCACCGGGAAGATGCTGGTAAACCAGCCGACCGTGCGCGACAGATCGACCTCGTCGAAGAGATCTTCGCGTCCGTGGCCTTCCAGATCG
>DASUTC010000131.1 GCA_036374795.1 Herpetosiphonaceae bacterium | reverse complement strand
GGACGACATCCGAAAGGCCTTCGCCACGTTCGACGTGCCGTCGCACACCCAGGAACTGCTGGAGATGATCCAGTTCTTTTTGAACATGGCCGATCAACTGACGAACCTGCCGATGCTGCTGCAGGGCGAGCAGGCCGCCGGCACGAGCCCGGAGACGCTGGGAGGCATGAAGCTGCTGGTGCAAAACGCCAGCAGTCCGCTGCGCGTGATCGCCAAGCAGTTCGACGACGACCTGATCGTGCCCCACCTGCGGCGCTACTACGATGCGTGCATGCAGGCGCCCGATGCGCCCAAGGAGGCCAAGGAGGGCGACAGCCAGGTGTTCGCCAAAGGCTCGGCCGTGCTGGTGCAGCGCGAAGAGGCGCGCGAGTTCCTGATGATGCTGTTCGCTGTGAAGGACGACCCGAACTTGCGCATCGACCCGGCCAAGTACATCGAGGCGCTTGGCAGGGCCAACGGCTTCAGCATGCAGTTGATCCAGTACACCACGGAAGAGTGGGAGAAGATGCAGGCTGAGGCGCCGCCGCCGCCCAAGGATCCACGCGTGGAAGCCGCCGAGATCCGCAACCAAGGGCTGCAGCAGCAGGCTCAACTGAAGGCTCAGGACGCTGCCGCGCAGCGCGAGTTCGATGCCCAGCAGGCCGCAGAGGATCGGGCGCTACAGGCTTTCCTGGCGCGCGTCGAAGAGAACATCCAGGTGATGGAACTGGCCGGCGATCAGCAGATCAGCATCAACGACATCAAGGCCATGCTCGCCAAGGAGGCCATGGCCAACCGCACGAAGCGAGACGAGATGGCGCTGAAGCTGGCGCCCGCCAATGAAAGCGGGCTCGGCATATGAGCCACCTCACGAAGCAGGACATGAACAGCACGGTGTCGGACCACTGGGTGGCCGACATCGACGAGGCCTTGGCCAAGGCCCGCTCCGAGTTGGAGGCGGATCTTGGCGAGAGCCTGTATCGAACAGCAAAGGTGCGCGGCAAGATCGCGGCCTTGCGGAATTTGCTGGCGCACGTGAGTGCCCTGGCAAACGGCGCGCAGCCG
>DASUTC010000130.1 GCA_036374795.1 Herpetosiphonaceae bacterium | reverse complement strand
CATCGACCGCGTGTTCGCCTTCGGCAGCGCGGCGCGGCGCTGGGAGGTTCAGATCGCCCATGCCATCTTTTCCGTGAAAGAAGGTTGCGTCACTGGCTGCGCGCAGGAGCGGCCTGGCAAGCCCCCTATAGACGGGCACCTCAGCGCCACAACGTTCTACCACGGTCAGCGCGTTGCGGGTCGCCTGGGCTACACTGACGTTCCCGGCAACTGTGGTGATCGCCACCACGTCAACATGCGGGGCGCGAAGTGCCATCATCAGCGCGACCGCGTCGTCTGAAGCCGTGTCGGTATCGATGATCAACCGTTGTTTGTTGCCTGCCATATACTGATGAGCCTCGTGCTGGATCAACCGTCGCCGCGAGCTGCTGAAGCGGCTATTGGACATGTATAACATACCACACCTCAGACCACATCGAACGATGCCGGTTTTGAGCGACCAGCGCCCGTGGCGGCCCATGTCAGAGTGCAGCGCATCGGCATACGGTGAATCTTTGAGGGATCTCGATCCGCGCGTGATCAGCACCGCCAGCTCGATCACTGCCCGGACCCAGCTCAACCGCCACACGCCGCGCACCGTGCGCTCTGAGCATGGCAAGCTGTGTGCTACATTCCGTGCAGCAAGCACGAACGACCTGGAGGACATTGATGCTGTGGGTACGGACCAAGCGCGGAATGCTCGTCGCCAATCTAGGAGCCTACCGAGGCGTGATCGAGCGGACGGAGGATGATCAGGCGTGGACGGCGCGCGTCGAAGCGCCCGATCAGGTGTACCAGTCGGTCTTTGACTATCCCGCCATGACCGAGGCCCAGGCGTGGGTGGAGCAGAAGATCGAGGCATTACTGCGCGCCCCACGCTCCTCATCACGCTAACGCTCGCGCCGTCGCAGTACCGCCTGCACCCGTGAACCGAAGCCGGGTGTCCGCCGGGCGCAGCCGCTCTAGCTCAATCGTCTGCCCCGGCATCTGCGCAACGGCGACATGTCGGGCCAGCGTGACGAGCCTGAGTGGCCCGCGATCATTGCTGGATCTGCCGTTGAGAATCTCAATGAGCAGTACGCCAGGCTGCGGTTTCCCCAGGCCGATCTCCTGCGCGCGGACTGGACCGCTGACCAGGAAGCGACGTTCATGAGGCGTCGGCGCGCTGGACTTCAGTGTAGGTCCATACACGTTCGGCCATGTCGCCATCTGCCAGTGTGGGGATCGCAGGACGTTCCTGGCTTGTGCCGGATGCGCGACGCCCTACGTGGAGTGAACCACGGAGTTGGACACATGCAGAATTCACAACAACCAAATCTTGGGTACGTTTTCCCGGACTAATTGCGCTACCAGTCGCTCGGCTACACGGGCGATCCCCAGGCGATAACAGCGAACATCGATCGCTGTTGCTGCCGACCGCACCGACCGTCGGCGGAGCCGGACCGTGATCGTGCCCTCAATGGCTGTCGAGGCAATCTGCTAGCATCTGCGCGAGCCCGACGACATGTGGCGGACGTACCATCGTGAGGTGCGATCCTGCGGCGGTGTAGACAGTCAAACGCGCAACCACACGCGCCCAGGTGGCTGCTGCTTCCTCGTTTCCAGGTTGCTCGCGGGCCTGGATCAAGGTGGCATGCCCGTCAAAGGGACGTGGCTGGTAGCGCCGCAGCGCCCTGATATGTGCCCGAAAGACGTGGAACCGCTGCGCCAGTTGGCTGATCGTCACGTCGCTGGGAAGCAGGTGCGCCTGGTGCAGCTGCTCGACGACGGCGGCCAGTCGTTCTTCCGGTGCCTGATCGACCCGTGGGTCGGAGAGGGGGGCAATCTGGTCGATGCGCAATCCGAGGTGCTGGGCGAAGCTGCCCAGCAGTTCGAGATCGCCCTCGATCGCTGAGTCCGCGCCGCCGGAGAGCTGGCTGTCCAGCAGGACGAGCTTCGCAATCCGGTGCCCCTGCGCCTGAAGCTGCTGCGCCACCTCGAACGCGACGATCCCGCCCAGCGACCAGCCGCCCAGGTAGTAGGGGCCGTCCGTCTGATAGGCGCGTATGGCCGCCAGATAGCGGGCCGCCATCGCCTCGACGGTTGGATCGGGCTCCTGCTCACCATGCAGCCCGGCGGCCTGGAGCGCATAAAATGGTCGCTCGGTGCCGAAATGCGTGGCGAGGGCCTGGTAGCACAGGACATCGCCACCTGCCGGATGCATGCAAAAGAACGGTGCTTTGTGACCCGTTGCCTGGATTGGCACCACGCTTTCGATCGTTGGTGTCGTTCGCTGCTGGCGGATCGCCGTGGCGATCGTAGCAACGGTCGCGCCTCGGAGCAGGGCGGCGACCGGCAATCGCAGCCCAAACTGCTGCTCGATCTGGGCCATCAATCGCATTGCCGCCAGCGAGTGCCCACCCAGCGCAAAGAAGTCATCATCGACGCCAATCGGACGCACATCCAGGATCGTTTCCCAGATCCGGGCAACGTGCGCTTCTAGCTCATCGCCTGGCGCGGCGAACTCCTGCTCCCCACGGCGTCGCTCCTGATCGGGCTGCGGCGGTGCAGCGCGATCGACAATCGTCTTCGGAGCCGTCCGGCGGTTGCTGTTCCAGCGCTGGATGAGCGCGGCCTGCTCAGCCGAAGACAAAATCGGCAGATCGAGTACCCGCTGCGACGGCTCGCGCACCACTTCCTGAAGAAGGGCCTCGAAGTGCTGGACAAAGCGCTCGATCGTGGCGGCTTCAAACAGGTCGACGCTGTACTCGACGATCCCGCGCAAGGTGTTGTGCTCCTCCGTCATGGTCAGCGTCAGGTCGAACTTGGCGCTGGTGCTCGCGACCTCGATCGGCGTGAGGGTCAGGTGCGGCAATTCCACTGACGCTGAGGGATTGTTCTGGAGCACAAACACGACCTGCACGAGTGGCTGGTCGCTCGTGCCGCGTTCGGGCTGAAGGACCTCGACGATCCGATCAAAGGGCAACTCTTGGTGCGCGTAGCCTTCCAGGCAGACACGCCGGACGCGGCGGAGCGCGTCGATGCAGGGCGGGTTATCGCCGAGATCGGCGCGCAGCATCAGCATGTTGACGAAGAAGCCGATCAGGCCCTTGATCGCGGCGTGGGTGCGGTTGGCGATCGGCGACACGACGACCACATCGGATTGTCCGCTGGCGCGCGCCAGGAGGCACATGAAGCCGGTCAGCAGGACCATAAACAGCGTCGCGTCCTCGTGCTGGCCCAGCGCGTTCAGATCCGCCGTGAGCGTGCTGGAGAGCGTGAAGGAGGCGCTTGCAGCGCGAAAGGTCTGGACCGGCGGACGGGGGCGATCGGTTGGCAGGCGTATCGCATCTGGCGCGCCCTGTAGCTGGTTTTTCCAGTACGCCAGGGAGCGCTCCAGCGTCGTGCCCTGGAGCCGGCCACGCTGCCAGTACGCGAAGTCGGCGTACTGGATCGGCAGCGCTGGCAGGTTCGGCGCTGCTCCGCTGATCGCGGCGCGGTACAGTTCGCTGACCTCCTGCGTCAGGATGTGCATCGACCAGCCATCGGTGATGATATGATGCATCACGACCAGCAGCAGATGATCGGTTTCGGCGCATTGCAGGAGCATGATGCGCGTGAGGGGTCCCTGTGCCAGATCGAAGGGCTGATCCATCGCCTCACGCACCAGGCGAGCCGCTGCCGACTCGCGATCGTCCGCCGGAAGCTGCCGTAAGTCGTGGACGTGCAGGTTCAGCGGCGTAGCGGCATGGATGACCTGGAGCGGCTGGTTATGCGCGAGGCCGATCGTTGTCCGCAAGCTTTCATGCCGCTGCATCACGCCGCTCATGCTTCGCTGGAGCGCGTCACGATCGAGACGGCCATGCAGACGGACCAGCAGCGGAACATGGTAGGCCGTGCTCCCCATGTGCCACTGGTCGAGAAACCACAGGCGCTCCTGGGCGAAGGACAGCGGCAGCGGCGTCTGACGTGGCACAACCGGGATCGTGGCGATCTGCTCCTGTGATCGCGCCTGGGTCTGGCGCAAAAAGCTCAGGATCGCGTCGCGCCGCTGCGCGATCTCGGCCCGGACGGCCTCAGTCATCACCTCCTGGGGCGCGCGATAGCGCAGACGCTCGTTTTCGACCCAGAGCTTGATCCCCTGGTCGCTCAGGCGCGCGAGGAACTCAACAATCGTCATAGCTCACCCTCTGCTTCATCCGGTGTCGTGGGTGTGTCGGCGGCAGCGCTGCTCTGTATGACCCACTGGGCGACCTGCACGTGCTGCGCGAGCTGCGCGATCGTCGGCGCGGCGAAGAAGTCTTGCAGCGGAATATCGACCTGAAACCTGATCTGGACCTGCGCGATGAGCTGAGTTGCCAGCAGCGAGTGGCCGCCCAGCTCGAAGAAATTGTCACGAGTGCCCACGCGCTCGACATCCAGCAGATCGGCCCAGATGCTCGCCAGCAGCTCCTCGATCGCATTGCTCGGCGCGACAAAGCGCTCGTCGAGCGTCGCCTGTCGCTCCGGCGCGGGCAGCGCCTTGCGGTCGATCTTGCCGTTGGGCGTCTTCGGCAGCGCGTCGAGCACCACGAACGCGGCGGGGATCATGTAGTCGGGCAGGCGCTCGGCCAGGAACGTGCGGAGTTCCGCGCTCCAGGTTCCAGGTTCCAGGTTCTCCGCTTGTTCGTTGTTCGCTGTTCGTTGTTCCACCACGTAGCCAACCAGCCGCCTGTCGGGGTACCCGCTTGCGGGTGCCGTATCCTCCCGCGCCACCACGACACACGCGCTGACTTGCGGATGCTGCGCCAGCACCGCTTCGATCTCGCCCGTCTCGATGCGGAAGCCGCGCACCTTGACCTGCTGATCGATGCGGCCCAGGATCTCGACCGTGCCGTCGGGTTGCCAGCGGCCCAGGTCGCCGGTGCGCACCATGAGCGCGCCGTCCTCGAACGGACACGGCACGAAGCGCTCCGCCGTGAGGTCGGGGCGGAACAGGTAGCCGCGCGACACGCTCGCGCCGGATACACAGACCTCGCCCGCGATGCCGATCGGCTGCGGCTGCTGGTGCTGGTCCAGAATATAGATCCGGTTGTTCTGCAAGGGCCTGCCCACCGTGATCGGCTGGCCGAGGTTGGCGGCGCGGATACCGCCCAGGAGATTGATGTCGCTGATCTCGGTCAGGCCGTAGATATTGACGATCTCGACCTGCGGCCCAAGCTGGCCGAAGACGGATTGCAGGAGCCGCTGTTCGAGCTTCTCGCCGCCGATCAGCAGATAGCGCAGCACGTTCGGCGGCTGCTGCGGCGCGACCTCGTTCAACACCGTCTGCATGTAGGAGGGCACCGCGTCGAGCAGATGCACCTGCTGCTCATGCAGGTAGCGCAGCAGCGCCCGGATGTTGAACTTGACCGGATCGGGGATGATGTGCAGCGTGCGACCAAAAAAGAGCGTCGGGAAGATCTGGTTGACCGAGATGTCGAAGCTGATCGACGTAATCAGGCCCGTCGTTTGGACGGCGGGATCGTCGAAGTAGGCGTGGAGGCCGTGGACCAGATTGATCAAGCCGCGCTGCGTGACCATCACGCCTTTTGGTCGGCCCGTCGAGCCGGAGGTAAAGATGATGTAGGCCAGGTGCTCCGGCTGCACCGTGCGGGGCGGATTGGTGGTCGGCTGCTGCGCCAGGGTGTGCCAATCGGCGTCCAGGCGGAAGACCGGCGCCGTGTGTTCGGGTAAGCGCGCGACCAGTGCGGCCTGGGTCAGGATCACTGGGGCGCGGGTGTGGCTCAGCATATAGGCCAGGCGCTCTTGAGGATAGGCCGGGTCGAGGGGCACATACGCGCCGCCGGCCTTGAGGATCGCCAGCATGCCGACGATCATCTCCAGCGAGCGCTCGACACACAGCGCGACGAGCACATCGGGGCCGACGCCCTGCGCCCGCAGATAATGCGCCAGTTGATTCGCCCGCGTGTTCAGCTCGGCGTAGCTCAGCGCCGCGCCCTCGAAGACGATCGCCTTAACGCCAGGCGTGCGCGCGGCCTGGGCCTCGATCAGCTCATGCACGGCGGCAGCGCGCGGATACTCGGCCTCAGAGCGGTTCCAGTCGACGAGCATCCGCTGCCGCTCGACCTCGCTCAGCAGCGGCACATTGCCCAGGCGTCCATCCGGCTGGTCGGCGATCCCATGCAGCAAGTGCTCCAGGTGTCCGCCCAGCCGCTCGATCGTCGCCGCCGAGAAGCGCTGGCGATCGTAGCTGATCTGCAAGACCAGTTGACGGTTGACCATCGCGACCAGGGTCAGGGGATAGTTGCTCTGCTCCAGGCTCTGCACATGGCTGATCGCCAGGCTGGATTGCGCTTTTTGCTGCTGTACGCTGGTCGCGATCGGGTAGTTCTCGAAGACGACGATGCTTTCAAACAACGGCTGTCCGCGTGGGACATCGCTCCAGCCCTGGATCTGCACCAGCGGGCTGTACTCATACTGGCGCATCTCGACCTGAAGCGCCTGCATCTGCTGGAGCCACAGCAGCACCTGGGCCTCAGGATCGACCTGGACGCGCATGGGCAGCGTGTTGATGAAGATGCCGATCATCTGCTCGACGCCCGCGATCTCCGGCGGACGGCCCGACACCGTCACGCCATAGACGATGTCCGGCTGGCCGCTGTAGCGGCTCAGCAGGAGCGCCCATGCGCCCTGCACCAGCGTGCTCATCGTCAGGCTATGCTCGCGCGCGAGCGCCTGGAACGCGGTCGTCGCCGCCTCCGAGAAGCGGACCTCGACGCTGGCATGTCCGGTTTCGCCGTCCACGAGCCGCTGATCGACGCCCAACGGCGTGGGGGCGGTCACGCCGTCGAGCCGCTGCCGCCAGAAGGCTTCCGCCTGCGCGAGGTCCTGGCGCTGCAACCACGCGATGTAATCGCGGTAGGGCCGTGGCCGCGCGAGCTGCGGCTCCTGGCCCCGGATGAGCTGCTCGTAGGCGGTGAAGATCTCGCTGAAGACCAGCGGCAGCGACCAGCCATCGAGCAGCAGGTGATGCTGGCTCCACACAAACTCGTAGCTGGTCGGACCCACCTGAAACAGCGCCAGGCGCAGCAACGGCGCTGGCAGCAGCGCAAAGCCGCGCCGCCGATCGGCCTGAAGATAGGTGTCCCGCCGCTCGGCCTGGCGGTCAGGGCTGAGCGGCTGCCAGTCCTCGATCTGCCAGGGCACATCGACCTGCTGCCGCACGATTTGCAGGGGTGTGCTCACGCCTTGCCACACAAAGCCCGTGCGGAACACGGCATGGCGCTCAACCAGCGTGGCCCAGGCGCGCTGAAGCGCCGCGAGGTCGAGCGCGCCTTCAAGACGGAAGGCGACCTGCTCGACGTACACGCCGGTCCCGCTCGCGTAGACGCTGTGGAAGAGCATGCCCTGCTGCATCGGCGAGAGCGGATAGATGTCTTCGATCTGACGGTCGTGGCCGACCAGTCGATCGAGCGTCGGCTGATCCAGCCGCGCCAGCGGGAAATCGGAGGGCGTGTAGCCGCCCGCGTCCGGCGACAGGCAGTGCGCGATCAGTGCCCGCAGCGCCAGCTCGTAGGCCGCGACCAGCCGCCCGATCGTGGCGCGGTCATGGCATGCAGTATCGTATAGCCATTGCACGTGGAGCTGCCCGCCCGTCACAAATCCCGCCACCTCCAGCAGATGGCTACCCCGACGACGCGCGCTCTGCGCGGGGCCGGGCGACTCCGGCGCGACGCGCAGCCAGCCGTCGGAGGGGAGCGCCTGGTCGATCTGGCCCAGGTAGTTGAACGACACCTCCGCCGGGGGCATGCCGGCGAGGGCGGCCTGCATCTCCGGGGGGCCGAGGTAGCGCAGGAGGCCGTAGCCGATGCCATGCTGCGGGATCTGGCGCAGCTGCTCCTTGATCGTTGTGAGCGCCGCGCCGGGCTGCTGCGCCGTGCCCAGGTCGAGCCGCACCGGGAAGATGCTGGTAAACCAGCCGACCGTGCGCGACAGATCGACCTCGTCGAAGAGATCTTCGCGTCCGTGGCCTTCCAGATCG
>DASUTC010000129.1 GCA_036374795.1 Herpetosiphonaceae bacterium | reverse complement strand
GCGGGGAGTCAGGCGTCGCCCGCTAACGATGGAGCGGCTGCACAGCGTACACGGCGTAGCGCTCGGCTGCCCCGCCGCCCGCACTCGCCCTGGTTGTGTACGTCAGATCGCCCATATGCTCCACCGAATACCGTAGGGTTCAAAGCTCGAAGCTCCAGCCCCGGCCCTTTGTTCTTTGCTTGCTCCCCGATTCTTGTCTAGCATACCAGAGCTTGCCGGGCACGACAAGCACCTATTTCAGCTTTTTGATGTCGTAGCCCAGCCAGCGCAGACTGGAGGGATCGCGCCGCCAATCTTTGCGCACCTTGATCCACAGATCCAGATAGACCTGCCGCTGAAGCAGCCGCTCGATCTCGTAGCGCGCCGCCGCGCCAATCTTCTTGAGCATCTTGCCGCCCTCGCCGATCACAATCGCTTTATGCGACTCGCGCTCGACGTTGACGGTCGCGCGGATATACAGTCGCTCGCCGCGCTCGGCCCACTCTTCGATCTCGACCGCGACGCCGTGCGGCACTTCCTCGGAGGTGTTCAGCAGCACTTTCTCGCGTACCAGCTCGGCCACCTGCTCGCGCTCCGAGATGTCGGTGACTTGCTCCGCCGGGAAGAGGCGCGGACCCTGCGGCAGCCGCCGCACGATCTCGTCCAGCAGCGTGGGCAGGCCGTCGGTCGTCTTGGCCGACACCGCGACCTCCTGCTCCCACGGGCCTAGCTCGCGGTACTGCTGCAAAAAGACATCGGCTTTGCGCGCGACGTCGATCTTGTTCAGCACGAGGATCGCCGGTTTGCGCGAGCGTTTGATCGCCTCGGCGATCTCACGGTCCAGATTCGACGGCGGCTCGGATGCGTCGACCACGAAGCACAGCACGTCGGAGTCGGGGATAGCGCGGCGCGCAGCCTGCACCATGAACTCGCCCAGCCCGGAGCGCGGCGTGTGCAGGCCCGGCGTGTCCACAAAGATCACCTGCGCATCGTCGCGGTTGAGAATGCCGCGCACCGGCAGCCGCGTCGTCTGTGGCTTGGGCGAGACGATCGAGACTTTCCGGCCCAGGTAGGCGTTCAGCAGCGTGGACTTGCCGACGTTGGGCTTGCCCAGCAGCGCGACGAAGCCGGAGTGGACGACCTCATCGGATAGGATCGCTGCGGTCGTGTCGGGCGCGGCAGGCGCGGCAAGCTCCTCGACCGGCGTGGCAGTGCCGCCGTCGGGCGCGGCGGCTGCGAGATCGGCCTCCGGCTGGACCATCGGCCCCGCCTCGTCCTCGTCCTCATCGTCGCCGCCGAAGACCTCCACGATCAGCGGCTCGGCGTGCTCCAGGCGCGCGCCCAGCTCAAACTCCGGCTCGGCGAAGACTTCCACGCCCAGCACGCGGCTATTGCGATCCAGGTCGAAGATCGCCGGAAACGGAAACTCGACCTGCTCAGGCGTCGGCTCGCGCTTGAACCAGATGGTGAGCACGCCCGTCTCGCGATCGTAATCGACCTGCTCGTGTCCCACGGCGAAGCGCAGCGCCTCCGACAGCAGCACGCCTGCGGTTTCAAATTGAAAGCCAACCAGCTGTCGGCCCGCGTCCACCAGAAACCGACCGTCGATATCGATCTGTGATGCATCCTCGCCCTCTTCGATGTCGGCGAAATAGCAGTACAGCATCCGTGCATCACGGTCGTAGGTGAGTTCGATCATCGTTTTCTATCCTTAGTCAACATCCGCGCAGCAGAGCAAGGTCCTACGCCGTTGAATTCATGCAAGTTATGCACCACCCGACGGCAGCGTACATTGTCCCTCAGGCACAGTCACCACCACGGTGTCAATGCCAAACGCCTTGACTAAATTCTCGATGCTGCGCTTGCCTTCGTCGGCGGCGCGCTTGAGGATATTATCTTCACAGGCGGCCTGCAAGATCTGCTGCTCCGCTACCCGGCGCGCCTCGCTTTCGAGACCGGGATTGCCCTGGTTGAAAATCCCCGTCTCGCGATCGTATACATAGGTCTTCTCATTATCCAGGCGGCTGACCAGAATCTCAGGCGGCGGCAGCGCGACCGTCGCGCTCTTGCCGTCCTCGCTCACGACGACATCTTCAGGCCGCATCTTCGACAGATCGAAACCGGCGATGACGTCGCCGTGCGCCACCAGCAGCAGCTTATCGCCTCGAAAAAAGTTATAGAAGGCGCTGCCGCCCTGCTCCGCCGTAATCACCTTTTCGATCGAGGCCGTCGTCGTCTCCAGCCGGTTGAGCGCCCGAATCTGCTGGATCACCGCCGGACGATCGACCGAGATCGTCGTGGGCGCGGCGGCGAGCGGATTGTTGATCGACGCGCCGCCGAACGGATTCAGGTTGCTGGTAGCGCGGTTAAGACCAAAGTAAAAGAAAGCGCCCAGGATCACCAGACCCAGCGCCAGAATCGCCGCACCGCTGAAGCAACCAGCGCCCGACGGCGTATCATCATCGTAATACATATCATTGCTCCCGGATTTAACGATAAAACAAATGTTCTAATCTATTTAGTGAAGAATATACCACATAACAACAGATCATCATACCACAAAACCGGGCGATAGCCGGGGTAGTCGATCTTTCGTTCGATATGTAAATGGCTATTGACAATCAGATTTACGTTTAGTATAAAAGATCTAAATACCGCCTACCAGCCCTATACAACAAGGAGTAGCCTTCATGGCTGAAGCCCCAGTTACGTCCGTGCATAGCGACGCAACAGCCCTGGGACTGATCGTATCTGCCGAAGAAATTAGACAAGGAATCGTCGATTCCAAACTACCCCCCTGGGCTCAAGACACCTTTCACGCATTCCAAAACGACCTTCTTTCAACGGAAAGGCTGTTTCCGTGTATCTTTGGAGTCGAGGCGCTCAAGCAGGACAACCTCCGGTTTGTATTTCTCGAAGACCCCTACCACGACGAAAGTTTATACACGCTGAAGAACTCGCTCGTCGAGTACACCGGCATCTATCGCTCGCTCAGCCGCATGACATCGCTCGTCGCGCTCTTCAAGCCACAGGCAGCCATCAAGCCGATCGAGGAGTATCGCCAGGACTTTTGGCATGTGATCCAGTTCCTACACGAGCACGATCCTGCGCTGTGGCCTGTTGATATTCCGATCGACACCCAGGAAGCGCTCTGGGAATTCTGCTTCAACGGCGATCCGATGTTCGTCGTGTGCAATACCCCGGCTCACACACAGCGCCGCAGCCGCAGCAGCAAAGGCTTTATGATCACCTTCCAGCCGCGCTGGGTTTTTGAAGGATTGGGCAACACACCGAAGGGCGAAAAAGCGCGGCGCTCCATCCGCGAGCGTATCGTGAAATACGATACCATCACGCCGTATCCAGGGCTAGGCGCGTACGGCGATCCCAACAATAACGAGTGGAAGCAGTACTTCTTGCCGGACGATAACAGCACTGAGTTTACCGAATGTCCTTTCAAGCACTAACCCAGCTACAGGAGAGACCCTCTATGCAGCCGACATTTGCGCAAGCGCAGATTGTTCGCGGCTCCAGCCTCAGCCTTGAAGAAGCTGTGATGGAGCTGCTGCCGCCGACCGGCTCGGTTGAGGTCCAGCGCGACACGCCTGGGCGAGAACACCCGACACATACACATCCGACGGATGAAACCCTGCTGATCATCAAAGGGCAGATCACGTTCACCGTCGGTGATCGCTCGGAGCAATGCGGCCCCGGCGATCGGCTCTTGCTGCCCAAAGGCACCCTGCACTCCTCGGTGGCCGGGCCAGAAGGATGCCTCTACATTATCGCCCTCCACTAAGCGCTGATGGTCGCCAACACAGAGATGCAGTATGCTGATCCCGGAAGCCACATGCTTCTGGCTCAAGAGTGCTGCATTTCTGCCTCTACCGCTCGACACCCAGCACATTCATGAACCACGCACAACATGCGCGCGCACCCGCGTGAGGAGAAACCAAGGTGAGTACATCGTCATCCGAGCTCGCAAAAACGCTGACGATCGGCGAAGCGATCGGCCTGGCTATCAGTATCGTCGTCGGCAGCGGGCTGCTTGTTTTGCCCGGTCTTGCATATCAACTCTCAGGCGGTGCTGCGATCTATTCGTGGCTGCTGAATGCGCTGCTGGTTATTCCGCTGCTCATTATCTTTGCGTATCTCGGCGCGAATTTTCCGAGCGCCGGCGGCATTGCGGGCTTTGTCCAGGCCGCCTTTTCGCGGCCCCTTGCGGCAGCGACCGAGCTGCTGGTCCTTGGCACGTTCTCGCTTGGCATTCCTGCAATTGCCACCACCGGCGGCAACTATTTTAGCCTTGCGATCAACGGCGGCACGATCGGCACGATCATCGGGACGCTGGGCTTGCTCGCCCTGGCCGCGATCGTCAACTACCAGGGCGCGAAAATTTCGGGACGTATCCAGCAGATCCTATCATTCTCGCTCGTCGCGATCCTGGGCATCGCCGCGCTGGCCGCGCTGATCTTTGGCGATCACAGCGTCGGCACACCAGTCGCGCCGCTGAGCATGTGGCAGGCTGCGCTGCCATCGCTTGGGCTGGTCTTCTTCGCCTATACCGGCTGGGAAATGCTCTCATTCACGGCTGAAGAATATCGTAATCCCAGGCGAGACTTTCCGATAGCGGTCAGCGCCAGCTTCATCATCGTGATCTTGCTCTACCTGGCAATCGCGCTCGGCATTCAGTTGACATTATCGCCGCAGGATAGCGCGCTGACGACGGCTCCAGTTGCGCGTATGTTAGGCGCTGTGCTCGGCTCCGTCAGCGAGAAAGTCGTCGCGCTGATCGGCGTGGTCATTATTGCGACCAACCTGATTGGCGCGACATGGGCCGCCTCGCGGCTCGTCTTCTCATCGGCGCGCGAGGGCTTGCTGCCGCGCGTGCTTGCAGAGGTCGATCCGCGCTCAAGAACGCCGCGCCCGGCCATCGCGCTGGTAATTACGATCTTTACGATCGTCGCGGTCACGCACTTTTTAGGGATCGTCACGCTTGGGCAACTGCTGCAAATTGCCGGTCAGAACTTCTTTATTCTGTACGGCTTGAGCGTGATCGCCTACATCAAGCTGGCAAGTAACCTGTGGTTCCGTCTGTTTGGCCTGGTAAGCCTGGCCTTAGTTATGGTGACAATGGGCACGTTCGGCTGGGCGCTGCTGTATCCGCTCGCCTTGATTCTGCTCGGCCTGCTCCTCGTGCGGAGACGGACCGCCAGAGTACAGCCGGTACACGCGGCTGAGTAGCGCTCGCCGTTCAGTCCGCCGCCATCACCGGCCCGTGGAGCCGCGCCCAGGCAGGATACGATCCCGGCTGGAGCGTGGCTCTTTCGTGTGCTTCCATAGCGCAGAGCAGCGATTCGGCCCACTGCAAAGCGCTGGCAGCGCCTCGACTTTTGCCGTCAACTACACCATGTGCTATACTACGCTTCGGCCCAAAAAAGGCCAGCACACACACCTCCCGACTGACGAACGTCTGCCGAGAACGCTTGGTCGTGCGTCGGAATGACAGAGGTGGCGGAGCTAAGAATCTTTAGGAGGAAACCGTTGGCACAAGCACAAGCACCTGCCCAGCGCGAGCGCGTCATCAGCATGCGCGAGCTTTTGGAGGCGGGCGTGCATTTTGGGCACCAGACACGGC
This sequence comes from Herpetosiphonaceae bacterium, assembly GCA_036374795.1. Classification (NCBI taxonomy): domain Bacteria; kingdom Bacillati; phylum Chloroflexota; class Chloroflexia; order Herpetosiphonales; family Herpetosiphonaceae; species Herpetosiphonaceae bacterium. The sequence goes on along the minus strand of DASUTC010000129.1, from coordinate 22,358 downwards.
GCTGGAATCCCAAGATGCGCCCGTTCATCTTCACCGAGCGGAACGGCATTCACATCATCGATCTTCAGCAGACGATTCCTGCCGTGCAGACAGCATACGAGTTCATCTCAGACCTGGCGGCGCGCGGACAGAAAGTGCTGTTCGTGGGCACGAAAAAGCAGGCGCAGGACATCGTGGCCGAAGAAGCGGCCCGATCGAACCAATATGCCGTTACGAACCGCTGGCTGGGCGGTACGCTGACAAACTTTCAGACTATTCGGGAGCGGCTCAACCACCTGGCCGAGCTTGAGGCCCGCCGTGATCGCGGCGACTTTGCCAAGCTGACCAAGGCGGAAGGGCTGAAGCTCGAAGAAGAGATCGTCAAGCTGAACCGGACCTTCGGCGGCATCAAGACGATGGATCGGCTGCCGGGCGCGCTGTTCATCGTCGATCCGCACCGCGAGCAGCTAGCGGTTGCCGAGGCGCGCAAGCTGGGCCTTCCGATCCTCGCGATGGTCGACACGAACTGCAATCCCGATGTCATCGATTTCGTCATTCCGGCGAACGACGATGCCATTCGCGGCGTGCGGCTGATCGTGTCCAAGCTGGCCGACGCCGCGATCGAAGGCCAGCAGCGCCGCCAGGCGCGCTACGAGGGCGCAACGAACGAAGCGGTCTAGCCGCATTTGCCGTACCTGGAAGACTGGAAGACTGTGTGATGCCGAGCTGCGTCCAGGCTTCTATGTCTTCCGATTTTTATGTCTCGCGTTAAGTTTCAACGCTACAGCGGAGAGCAGCGCGTAGCACAACGTGTATCAGCCAGAGCCATAAAAGGAGCTACGAGTCATGGCAGTGTCGATGGATCAGGTAAGAGAGCTGCGGGAGCGCACCGGCGCGGGTATTCTGGATTGCAAAAAAGTGCTGGAGCAGACCGGCGGCGACATGAAGCAGGCGCTCGCGATTCTGCGCGAGAAGGGCTTGCAGGTGCTCGACAAGAAGGCGGGCCGCGAAGCGAAGGAAGGCCGCATCGACGTGTACATCCACGCCGGCAACAAGATGGCGGCGATGGTCGAGATCGACTGTGAAACCGACTTCGTGGCGCGCAACGACGAGTTTATCAAGCTGGTCAAGGACGTGGCGCTGCACATCGCCAGCAACCCCGACGTCAAGTACATCACCAGGGATCAGGTGCCAGCAGGCGAGGCCGAAGCCTACGATTCAGGCACGCCCGAAGAGTACTACGAGAAGACCGTGCTGATGGTGCAGCCGTTCGTGCGCAATCCCAGCGAGTCGATCGAGGACATGGTGCGCAACACAGCGGCCAAGACCGGCGAGAATATCGTGATCCGCCGCTTCGTACGCTACGAGATCGGCGCGTAGTATGTATGCGGACGATGGAGCGCCTGAGCGCGCTCCATTGTTGCTCCTGCGGATGAGGCTATGAGTCAACCAAAATACAAACGCGCGCTGCTGAAGCTCAGCGGCGAGGCCCTGGCCGGTGAGCGCGGCTTTGGCGTCGATCCGGGCGTTGTGCAGTTCATCGCCCGCGAGATCGAGTCGATGCAGGAGCTAGGCGGCGAAGTCGCCGTCGTCGTCGGCGGCGGCAATTTTTGGCGCGGCGGCACAGCCATTGCTGAAGGTATGGATGCTCCACAGGCGCATTACGCAGGCATGCTTGCGACGATCATGAACGCGCTGGCGCTTCAGGATGCCCTTGAACAACATGGGCTGCACACACGCGCGATGACGGCGATCCAGATGGATCAGGTGGCGGAGCCGTATATTCGGCGGCGCGCGACTCGACATCTGGAAAAGGGACGTGTCATAATACTGGCAGCGGGCACCGGCAATCCCTTCTTCACCACGGATACCGCTGCGGCGCTTCGCGCTGCGGAATTGGATGCGGATGTGATCCTCATGGCAAAAAACCGCGTCGACGGCGTGTACGACGCCGATCCACGGCTGGAGCGCACGGCGAAGAAGTTCGATCGCATCAGCTACCTTGAGGCGATCAACCGTGGCCTCCAGGTGATGGATAGCACCGCGCTGACCTTCTGCATGGATAATAACCTGCCGATCGTCGTCTTTGATCTCTTCAAGCCAGGCAATGCCGCACGCATTATTGCAGGCGAGCATGTGGGAACGCTGGTGACGAAAGAATAGCGTGATCGGCTGCGCACCGACCTAGTGTACTTCACGTCATAAAGGAGTTAGGTGATGGTCAAGGATACCCTCAACCAGGCCGAAACAAAGATGAAAAAGACGGTCGAGGCGCTGCGGCACCATCTCAACAGTATCCGCACGGGCCGCGCATCGCCCGCGCTGATCGAGCACCTGCACGTCGAGTACTACGGCTCGGACATGCCGCTGAATCAGCTTGCCAACATCTCCGCTCCCGAAGCACGCATGCTCATGATTCAGCCGTGGGATAAAGGCTCGATGAAGGCGATCGAAAAAGCGATCCAGCAATCGGATCTGGGCCTGAATCCCAACAACGACGGGCAGGTCATCCGCCTCGCGATCCCGGCGCTGACCGAGCAGCGCCGCAAAGAGCTGGTCAAGCTGGTCAAGAAAGAAGTCGAAGAGCAGAAGGTTTCGCTGCGCAACGTACGCCGCGACGCCCAGAGCGACCTGAAGAAGCTCGAAAGCGACAAGCAGATCAGCGAAGATGAGCTGAAGCGGGCGCAGGAAAAGCTCGAACAGCTTACCACGCAGTACACCAAAGAGCTTGATCAGCTTGGTCATACTAAAGAGCAAGAAGTGATGGAAGTCTAGCATCGCGTGGCTCGTAGGGCGTCGCGCACACGCAGCCGACGAGCGCCTACGAGCCGCATGGTAGCGGAGCGAAGCATGAGCGCGGTCCCGCGACATATCGCAATCATTATGGATGGCAATGGCCGATGGGCCAGGCAACGAGGATTGCCACGTGCCGTAGGCCACCGTGCTGGCGTCGATAATATCCGGCGCATCGTGCAAGAGTGTAAGGCACAGGGCGTCGATCATCTCACCTTGTATGCGTTCAGCACGGAAAATTGGAACCGGCCCGGCCCGGAAGTGCGCGCGCTGATGACGCTCTTCGGCGAGTTTATCGATCGCGAGACGCATGAGCTGCATCGTGAGGGCGTCTGTATTCGTCACCTGGGCAAGATCGAACATCTATCGAGCACGCTCCAGCAGAAAGTGCGGTATGCGCTCGATCTGACGCAGCATAACACGACGATGACGCTGGCTGTTGCGCTGGACTACGGCGGACGCGACGAGATCGTCCATGCGGTACGCGCGCTGATCGCTCAGGGCTGCACACCAGGCGAGATCACCGAGGAAACGATCGCGGAGCACCTGTACACCGGGGGCATGCCCGATCCCGATCTGATCATTCGCACAGGCGGCGAGTTCCGGCTGAGCAATTTTTTGATCTGGCAGGCCGCATACGCCGAGTTTTATAGTTCGCCGGTCTTCTGGCCCGACTTTGGCACCGAAGAGCTGCGACAGGCAATAGCCGCCTATGGACAGCGCGAACGCCGTTTCGGAGCGCTCCCGGAAACCGCTCGATAGCAATCTGATCCAGCGCATCTTGAGCGCGATCGTGCTGCTGCCGATCGTCGCGCTGATCGTCTGGTGGGGCGAGCCGCTCGTCAGCGCCACCGTCATTCTCCTGGCGGTGATCGCGCTGCACGAGCTGTTTGGCTTATTCCGGGGTGGCGGCTATCAGCCACGGCGGAGCGCGGGCTATCTCAGCGTGACCCTGTTCATCGTCGCGGCGGCGCTGCGGGCGCGCGTGGGTCTGGACTGGACCGGCCTGGCGCTGATCACGTCGATCATCGCGTCGCTCAGCGTCGAATTGCCTCGCCGCAATCGCCAGCACGAGCTGCTGCACTGGTCGCTGACGCTATCGGGCGCGACGTATATCGGCTGGACGCTGGCGCACTTTGTCTTGCTGCGCGCGATCGGCACGCCGCTCGAACCGTCGACCTTGCCGCGCGTTCTGCGGCTGGAGCCGGGCGCGGCCTGGGTCGTCTATGTCCTGATCATCACCTTCGCCAACGATACCGGCGCGTACTTCACCGGGCGGCTGTGGGGCAGCCATCGCATGGCACCCTATATCTCGCCCAAGAAAAGCTGGGAAGGGGCGGTCGGCGGCCTCGTCCTCGCCACGCTGGTCGGCGCTGGCCTGGTGCCGCTGCTGGGGTTGCCGATCCCGCTCTGGGTCGGCGCGCTGCTCGGCACGATCGGCAGTATCGCCGGGCAGGCCGGGGATCTGGCCGAGTCGTTGATCAAACGTCAGGTCAATATCAAAGACTCCGGTCATATTATCCCCGGACACGGCGGCATCCTCGATCGGATCGATAGCCTGCTGTTTACCGTGCCCGTGCTGTACTATATGATCACGTTGTTTCTCTCTATCGGCTAGCTTCAAGCTCAACGTTTCAAGCTCAACGCTTCAAGCGCCTGGTTCTCGTCCCTTTGTTCTTTGCTCTTTGTTCACCTTACACGGGTAGGAAAGAACATGATGGGGCCACCCTCACGCCCCCACCTGATGGCCCGTTGTTCTTTCAGCCACCGCCTGCGCCGGACCAAAAGCAGCCTGTTGACTACCCCCTGGCTTTTGGGTACACTGCATACCGACGGTAATGCATGACGACACGAAGACGTACCTCGCATGCATTGATCCTCAGGAGTTTGGTTCATGCTTAATTGGTTGTGGATCCTCACAGTTATTCCCGCCCTCGGCTTCTTGATCTTCGTGCATGAGCTTGGTCACTTTCTGACGGCTCTGCGGCTGGGGATCAAAGTCGAAGAGTTTGGCTTTGGCTACCCGCCAAGGATCATGACTCTGTTCCACTGGCGCGGCGTGCCAGTCACCCTTAACTGGCTGCCACTCGGCGGATTTGTGAGGATGGCTGGCGAAGAAGGCAACTTCGATGTCGAAGGCTCGCTCGCGTCAGCGCCGCCCTGGAAAAAGATCCCGGTGATGGCCGCTGGCTCGCTCATGAATATTATCACTGCGATCTTGATCTTTGCGCTGATTATGGGCGTCGCGGGGCAGCCCGATCCGGTCGGCGCCGTGACGATCTCCAGCGTCGCGACGAACTCACCCGCCGCGCAGGCCAACTTGCAGCCGGGTGATGTCATTCTGGCGATCGACGGCCAGAAGATCGACTCGATCGGCACGCTGCACGAGCTGCTCGAGCCGCGCCTGGGCAAGCAGGTGACGCTCGACATTCAGCGCACCGCGCCGCAAGATGGCACAACCACGTTTAATGTGACATTGACGCCACGCACCCGCGATCAGATCGGGCCGGACGAAGGGCCGGTCGGCATCGCGCTGGATATACCCAACGACTCGGTTACAGGCGTACGCTACAGCGATCCGCTCAACCCGATCGCCGCGCTGATGTACGGCGTGCGCAATACCTTCTCGCTCTTCTTCCAGATGCTCGCCGGGATTGGCCTGCTGCTCGGCTCGCTGCTTGGCCTGGTGAGCACCGAGATTCAGGGCAGCGTGGCAGGGCCGGTCGGGATTGCGCGTATGACGGGCGAGGTCGCGCGGACCGGCGGCCTGATCAGCTACCTCAACCTGACGGCGATCATCAGCGTGAACCTGGCGCTGATCAACCTGCTGCCCTTCCCGGCGCTCGACGGCAGCCGCATTGTGTTTGCGCTGATCGAGTGGATTCGACGCGGCAAGCGCGTGCCGCCGGAGAAGGAGGCGATGGTTCACGCGCTGGGGATGATCGCGCTGCTGGGCCTGATGCTGCTGATCACCCTCTCCGACGTGCGCAACATCTGGATCGGGCGAAGTCCGTTTGGTGGCTAGGGTGGCGCGCGGGCGGCTGATTCGAGCCAGTGAGATTGGCGAGTACGTGTATTGTCACCGGGCATGGTGGCTGCATCACAGCGTGGGGCTAGAGCCTGCGGGCCGCGAGCGCCGCGCGCGCGGTACGGCGCTGCATAGACGACATGGGCGGCAGGTGTGGCTATCACACCTGCTTGTCGTTGGTGCCCTGATCTTGCTGGGCCTGGCGCTGCTGCTCTTCGCGCTCCGCTGATGGCCTACGTTCTGCTGGCCTGTGCCGTGGTGCTGCTGGCGGTGGCTCTGCGGCTACGGCGCGCGACGGGCATTCCCTGGGCGCGGGTGCAGGCCAGCGATACGGGCGGTTGGCGCGCGGCGGAAGCGCCGCTGATCTCACAGCGCTACGGCCTGGTGGGCAAGCCCGACTATGTGCTTGAGACGCGCGACGGCCTCATTCCGATCGAGGTCAAGCCCAGCCGCACGGCGCCGGAGCCATACGATTCGGATCTGATGCAGCTTGTGGCCTACTGTCTGCTGATCGAAGACACAACCGGCGCTGCGCCGCCGTATGGTCTGCTGCGCTACGCGCGGCACACCTTTCGCGTACCCTACACGCGGGCGCTGCGGGCCGAGCTGATCGAGCTGATCGAGGAGCTGCGCCAGCGCCGAGAAGCGCAGGACGTGCCGCGCTCCCACGACTCGGCGGCGCGCTGTCGAGGCTGTGGCTTCTACAGCATGTGCGACGATCGGTTGGCGTGAGGCGGGCAGTACCGACGAGGACCGGCGAAGCATGGCGAAATAGAGCCGATTGTGGTACAACTAACACGGTTCTAGTAAACCGAAGCGACGATGGAAAGACTGACCCGCCAACAACTGATCGAGCAACTGCGCGCAGCCGCCACGGGCGAGATCGAAATACACACGTTGTCGAGCTGGGCATTCGACCAATTCTACGCCGAGGAAGAAGGAACGGTTGAGTTCGAGCCGGGCTACCGCCGCGCGATCGGCGCGGTCCTCGACGATCTGATGTTTGGCGATCAACCTGGCTTTTATCTCACCACCACAGAGTTAGATCAGATGATCCAACACCTGTCACTTGCCGAGCCGGTAGCCGACGATGTCGATGACGACGAGGAGGACGACGCAGATGAGGATCTGGAGTAGGGCTGAACCATGAAAATTCAGCAGCATCCACGGATGAAGGATATTGCGATCGGCGACGAAGTTGTTTGCTATCGCAACAACCTCTACGCGCGAGTCGAAGAAGTCTTCCCCGCCGCCGTGTGTGTCAGACTCGCGGTTGTCCGCAACGTCCACGGTCGCTTCGCTCTTGCGCACTACCCACAGCTCTGGCGAGCCGAAGATATTGAGAATCTCAGCGTCTGCCGCTACTGCGGCTCCCGCGACGAGCTAGCGTTAGAGCAGTGTACCGGAATACCTCTGCGGGTCTGCGCGATGTGTCGCAGTGTCCTGGCGTTCTCGCTGACCGATGAGCTCGCGGAGACGCTTCCGGCCCATTAGCGCGACGGCAGGCCGACGAAAGAACCAAGAACCGAGAACCAGGGGAAGAACAAGGGAACACGGCAGCAACCTTGAACTTGGAACGCGAAACTTGGAACGCGAAACATGAAACGATGTATCGAATCGAGATCACGAAAGACTACTTAGGCTTTGCCGCAGCTCACTTTATTACGATGAAGGGCAAGTGCGAGCGGCTGCACGGCCACAACTATCAGGTGTGGGTCGAGGTTGAGGGCGAGCTGACCGCAGATGGCTACGTCTTCGACTTCAGCGAGCTAAAGCGCGTCGCCAAAGCGCTCTGCGACCGGCTTGACCACCGCGTTCTGCTTGCCACGGAGAATCCCCAGATCGATGTGTACCGCGAAGGCAGCGCGATCCACGCCCGCTACGGCACACAGCACTACATGTTCCCCGCCGACGATGTCGTCTGTCTACCCATCGCCAACACCACCGCCGAACTCCTCGCGACCTATCTTGCCGCTCAGTTTGCGCAACTCCTGCGCGATCAGTCCGATCACGAGCTACATGCTGTCGGCGTGTGGGTGGCGGAAGGGCCGGGCCAGCGCGCCTACTACCGCGAACGGTTGTAGCACCTCAACCCCTCTCACTTGTTGCGCCTGCGGCGCAGGCGCAGCGGATCGATCGAGCGATGAGAGCGCCCGATCAGGTACCTGATCCGCCGCCAGTGCTTGCGCGCCCGCCGCACATCGCCAGGCTGCGCGGGCTGCGGGCCGTACTCAGCCGCCACGTACACATCGGTCAGGCTGCTCACATCGGCATCTGCGGGCGGCACGGCGCTGCCGAGCGCGGCGCGAAACTCGTACGGCGTCTGCGAGCGCGGATGCGCGATGCCGCGTCGCTCGGCTGAGCGAACCATGCGCTGGTAGAGCAGCCGCAACTGTGCCTGCGATCCGGCAGGCGGCGTTATGCGCGGCGACGGCAAGCGTCGCGAGCGGCGGAGGCGGCGCTGGATCGTCTGCACCGCCAGCGCGCTCCAGCTCTGGAGGTCGTGCCAGGCCACGCCAAAGATGCGCACCAGCCAGCGCACGCCACGCCAGCGCATCAGCAGCACACGCAACTCCTGCCGCTGCTGAACATAGCGCAGCAGCGCCATCCCGATCAGCAGCGCGATACAGGCCCAGAAAATCAGCGCCGGTAGCAGCGGACGCTCGGCAGGCGGCGCGGCGATCTGCGGCGGCGGGATCGGACGAAAGATCGGGCCGGACGGCGGGCTGTTTCCGACGAGCAGCGACAGCAGCCAGATGAAGGGAAATAAGAGCAGGCCAAACAGCGCAACCAGCAGCGACACGATGAACGCGGCGATCACCAGCAGCGCATTGATGACCGGCACCAGCGGCGGCGGTGGCACCCAGAGCGTTCCCTGGCTCAGCAGCAGGCCGACAACACAGGCGGAGACGATCAGCAGCCCGCTGGCACGCCGCCAGCGACGCGGCACATCGCTATCGACGCTGGCCTGCTCGATCTGCCAGCCGTAGCGCAGACGATCGAGCTGTCCCTGGCTATGGAGCACCAGACCCGCAACCAGGCATGCAAAGACCGCCACGACCGGACGCGCGGTTGTCCACTGTTGCAGCGCCAGTACAAGCGGCATCTGGTACAACGCCAGGACCGCGCCGCCCAGCGCAACCAGCGTGCAGATCAGCCAGTACCGATCGAAGTGCGCCAGCGCCAGCACCCGATCTTCGATCACGGCGGCCTCTTCGTTGGGCAGGCTGCGGACGCCCTCGCGCGGCAGCTCAGTCTCGAAGGCCAGCACCGCCTGCGCGAGAGTCGTGCCCAGCCCCCAGGTGATCAGCGTCGGCCACACATAGGTGGCAAAGTAGCCGCCAAAAAAGGCCAGCGGATCGCGCAGCCACGGCTGAAGCACCGCGCTGAGCGCGGTGCCCTCCGCGCTCAGACTTGCCAGCCGGATTGCCACGACCAGCAGCGTCAGCTCGACGCCCCGCAGCGCGCCTTGCTCGCCCAGGCTCAGCCGCTCGCGCGCGGCAACGCGCTGCGTGATCACCGCATCGATCGCGGTGAGCGCCAGCAGCGGCAGCAGCCACGGAAGCTGAAGCTGCGGCAAGACCGCCTGGATACCGGAGAGAACGGCTGTCACCGTGCCCAGCACCAGCGCGACGACCAGCAGCATCTGCCACAGGTTGAAGCGAACGTTACGCATATCCGGCTCCAACCGGCTGCCCCTGCCGGTCGATCACGTAGACCATAAGCTGCTGCTGCCTGGCTAGCGCGCGTCCGCTCGGCGTCGCCTCGACCAGCAGCAACGTCAGTTGTTGGCCGCGCTGCCGCAGCGCGATGATCTGCGGCAGGAGATCGAGCGTCAGATCCGCTACCACCAGCGCCAGCGTGCCGCCCCAGGGCAGCGGATGTCCGTGGAGCAGCTCCAGCAGGCTGCGATCCTGTCCAGGCTCCAGCCGTCCGAGCAGACCCAGCACCAGCCGACGCTGGCTGTCGCCTTTGCCAAAGGGCAGGATCACGCCGCTCTGCCTGTCGCGCGGATCGTAGCCGTTGGAGACGAGGCTGATCGGCAGCTTGCGCTGGAGCAGGGCCATGCTGAGCGACGCCGCCGCCGTCACCGCGCGCTCCAGCGCATCTTGCAGCACGCGCGCCGCGTAATCCTGCCGCGCAAACGCCAGCGCGATTGTCGTTTCGGGCGCGATCGTCGGGTCGGCGCGGCGCACCAGCAGCGTGCTCTGGCGCGCGGTCGATTTCCAGTCGAGCCGCCGCACATCGTCGCCCGGCACATACTGTCGCACGCCCGCCGGTCGCGCCGGATCTTCGCCGCGCCGTCCGGTCAGCGGCCCTACGCTCAGCGTCGCAGGCAGGCCCAGCTCCGGAAGCGGCACGATCCGGGGATAGACCGTGATATAGGTCGGACCGATCTGAAGCAGGCTGCGGCCAAGGCCCAGCGCATCGCCGAGGAAGAGCTGTGTGGGACCGAGCGAGTGCCAGCCCCGGCGCGCGCCATGAATGCGGTACCTGATGCGGTGCGTGCCGCCCGCGCCCAGTGAGATCACCTGACGCTGCGGCAGAGCGATGCGCAGCGCGAACGGCACGCTCTCGCGGATCTCCAGCCAGGGCACGCGCAGCAGCGTCGGATTCGCGATCAGCACCGTGACCGTCGCATCCTCGCCATGCGCCAGACATTCGGGCGCTTCACGGCTGACGCGCAGGCCGCGCTCGACCTGCCGCAGCCAGAGACGGCTCAGCAGCGCGACCGCGCCCAGGACGAGCGCCACGAAGCTGATCAGCTCCGAGCGCAGCCCAAGCGCGACGAGCAGCAGCACGATCGCCAGATTGAGCAGCCTGGGCATAGCACTTGATCCTTACCGTGGAGGTGCTGCATCCGCCCCGACCACAGCGCTATCCTCCAACAGCGATCGGAAGGCGTCGCGCTGCTCATGCGTGCCCAGCACAGCTACAATATCGTCTTCCATGAGAATCATCTCCGGCCCCGGATTATGCACGATCGCCTCACCGCGCAGGATCGTCAGCACCGATGCGCCGGTGCGCTGCCGAATAGCGCACGCCTCGATGCTGCGTCCGACGAGCGACGCATGGGCCGGAAGGATCACCCACTCGATCTCAAGCCCCTGTCCTGCCCGCCTCAGCCGATCCAGCACCAGCGCATCGGTATGCAGCGTTTGGAAAGGACGGTACTGCTCGTGGCGCACGCCATCCGTCAAGCGCTGGATCTCAGTGGTCGGTATGTCGAAGTGGAGCAAGCTTTGCCGCACCATCTCCAGCCCGGCCTCGAACTCCGGCTGAACCAGCTCATACACGCCCAGCGAGCGCAGGACCTCGATTTGCGCAAGCTGCGCCGCACGCGCGACGATGTGCAGATCCGGGCTGAGCAGCCGTACCTGCCGCACAATCAACTCCACATCGATCGCCGCCGGAACTGTCACCAGCAGGAGCCGCGCCGTGTGAATACCGGCGGCTTCGAGCACGACCGTGCTGCTCGCATCACCATAGATCACCGGCGCGCCTGTGTCGCGCGCCCGATCCATCACTTCCTGGTCCAGCTCGATCACGATATAGGGAAAGCCGAGACGACGTAGCACATTGGCGGTGTAGCGTCCGACACGTCCATAGCCCGCGATAATAATATGTTCGCGCAGCCCGGTTTCCGGCATCTCCGCGATCTGGAAAGGCTGCGACCTCCGCCTGCGCTGATACCACCGAGCCAGCGGATCAGCTACACGTGTCGCAAACGGTGTCAGGAGCATCGTGATTAGCGCCGTGGTGAGCACCAGCGAGAAAAGATCGGGGCTGATCGCCTGACGCGAGAGGCCGACACGACCCAGCACAAAGGCGAACTCGCCGATCTGAAACAGGCCCAGCCCCACAACGATCGGCAGCCGATCGCCGTAGCCAAAGATGCGCGTCAGGCCGCCAAAGATCACGGCTTTGCCGGTCCCTACCAGTATCACGATCAGCAGCACCGTCAGCAGGTTGTTCAGCAGGAAGGCCGGATCGAGGAGCATGCCGACCGAGACAAAGAACAGCATGCTGAATACATCGCGCAGCGGAACAATATCGCTCAGCGCCTGGTGGCTATAGTCGGACTCGCTCAAGACCATGCCCGCCACAAACGCGCCAAACGCGAACGAAAGCCCAAACAGATAGGAGATGTAGCCAATGCCAAGACCCAACGCCATGATCGAGATCAGAAACAGCTCGCGCGAGTTCCAGGCCGCGATGCGCTTGAGCAGAGCCGGGATCAGGCGCGTGCCGCCATAGATCATCGCCAGCAGAAAGACGATCGCCCGCAGGACCGCAAGGCCCAGGATCGGCAGGCCGCGCTCCAGGTTATTCAGCTCAGGCAGCACAATCATCATCGGCACTACCGCCAGATCTTGAACGATCAGCATGCTGAGCATGATCCGGCTTGCCAGCGTGCCGAGCGAGCCCTGAGCCATCAGTGTTTTGAGCAGCACCATTGTGCTTGAGAGCGAGATCAGCGCACCAAACCAGAGCGACTCGTAGGCTGACCAGCCAAGCGCCTGGCCGATGCCGTACCCCAGGAGGATCGTCAGGATCAGTTGGATCGCGGTGCCGAAGAAGGCGATGCGGCGGACGCGCTGCAATTTTTGGAAGGAAAACTCGATGCCCAGAGCAAACAGCAGCAGAGCAACGCCAATTTCGGCCAGCAGCTCAATATCGTGGATCTCGGTGACGGTCACGCCGCCGGTGTAGGGGCCGACGAGGACTCCCGCGACGATATAGCCCAGGATCAGCGGCTGATTAAGCCGTTGGGCGATAAAGCCGCCAAGCAGCGCGGCCACCAGAATAATCGCAATGTCAGCAGCAATGCCCATCGCGTCTCCACATCAGAGTTTCAAGCTTCAAGTTCCAAGCTTCGACTTTTGAGTTTCGAGTTTCGAGTTCCACGTTCTGAGTTTCGAGTTTCCGGTTCCTGGTTCTTAGTTCTCGCTCAGGCCGCAGCCTCATCCTCGATCGGCGTTTCGGCGAGAATGCCCTGGAGAACGCCTGTCGCTGTCCGTCCGCGCAGCGCGCTCTCGGAGCGCACTATGATTCGGTGAGCCAGCACCGGCAGCGCCAGACGCTTCACGTCGTCGGGCACCACAAAATGCCGCCCGGCCAGTGCCGCCGCCGCCTGCGACGCGCGGTGCAGCGCCAGACTGGCGCGCGGGCTGGCACCGAGCATCAGCTCGACATGCTGCCGCGTTGCAGTGATCACCCGCAGCAGATAGCGCAGCACCGGATCGCCCACATGGATGCTGTCGACCAGCCGTTGCAGGTGCAGCACGCCGCTGCCGCCCTCGACCGGCGTAAGCTGCTCGATCGGGTGCTGGCTGGTGATCGACCGCAGCATGCGCGCCTCGTCCTCGATGGTGGGATACCCGACCGCCACCTGCATCAAGAAGCGATCGAGCTGCGCCTCCGGCAGCGGAAAGGTGCCCTCGAACTCGACCGGATTTTGGGTCGCGAGCACCAGAAACGGCTCCGGCAGCGGATGCGTCGCGCCGTCGACGGTTGCGGTGTGCTCCTGCATCGCCTCCAGCAGCGCCGACTGTGTGCGCGGCGTCGCGCGGTTGATCTCGTCGGCGAGCAGGATGTTGGTGAAGATCGGACCCGGACGAAAGTGGAACTCGCCAGTCGGCTGGTGGTACACCGACACGCCGACGATGTCGTTGGGCAGGAGATCGGGCGTGCATTGCACCCGCTTGAAGCTGAGGCCAAGCGTGATCGCCAGCGCCCGCGCCAGCATCGTCTTGCCGGTGCCGGGCACGTCCTCCAGCAGCACATGGCCGCCGCTCAGCAGCGCCACCAGCAGCAGATCGACGACCTCGGTCTTGCCGACAATAACCCGCGCCACGTTGTCACGTACGGCGTCGGCCCACCGTGCGACAGGCTCGATCTGAGCAGCCGTGAGCGCCGGTTGTTCAACGATCATCGGCAGATCCTTGTTTCGAGTTTCGCGTGCACAGTTCAACGTTTCACGTTCTTTGAGCTGTACACCTGGTTCTTTCGTCCTGCTAGGGACTCAGACGCTCGAACAGCGGCAGCGTCTCCAGCGGCGCGGCGTAGCCGTTGAGCCAGAGCGGGCCGTCGAAGACCGCGCCGTTCCAGCGGTCACGCCAGCGACCCTCAGGCAGATAGATATTGCGAGCGTCCTGACCGGGATGCAAGATCGGCGCGACCAATAGCAGGTCGCCTAGCAAGAACTGATCATCCAGCCGCAGCGCCGTCTGATCCTGCGGCGCGTGCCAGAAGAGCGGTCGCACGATCGGCGTGCCGTCGCGCAGCGTGTGACCGACCAGCGAATGAATGTAGGGCGCTAGCTCGCCGTGCAGCACGGCGTAGCGCCGACAGATCGCGGCGGCCTCGGCATCGTAGCGCCAGGGCGGGATCGAAAACTGCATCGCGGGCAGCAGCGCCGTCAGTTGCGTCCAGCGGATCATCAGCTCGCGATCGGGCAGCTCGTCGTTGTACGCATTGCCGCCGATCATATCCGGCAGGATAAACGGGTAGCCGATCACGCTCAAGGCTAGTGCCTGCGTCAGAACGCTGTGCAGCCCGTTGTCGACGCCCCAGCGGCTCCATTTGTCCCACTCACGAAAGAAGATGCCGTGTCGTTGCGCGCGCCAGCCGGTGCGCACCTCCGTCCACTCGAAGTGCTGCGCGACCCACTGCACATAGCGATCGGCGTACTGGTGGCGGGATAGCGGCTGCGCGGTGACGGCATCGGATGGCAAGAAATTGCCCTCGCCCGCGTCGAACTTGAAGCCGTCCACGCCATACTCGGTCTGTAAGCGCCGCAGGTTGAGCAGCCACCAGTCCAGCGCGGCCTGATTGCTGACATCGAGCAGGCCGCCGTAGCCCTGCCACCAGCGCACGAGATAGGGCGCGCCGGTCGCGGGATGGCGCACCAGAAAGCCACGATCGGCGGCCTCGGCAAACGCCGGACTCTGCGGATCGAAGAAGGGCGGCATCCACAGCGTGACCTTGAAGCCCTGCGCGTGAAGCTGCTCGACCATCGCCTTGGGATCGGGAAACTTGGCGGGGTCGAAGATACACGCACCGTAGCCGGCCTGCCAGCGGTCGTCGATCTCCAGCACCGAGCGCGGATAGTCCTGCGCGACGATCGCCTCGGCAAATCGCAGCACATCCTCCTGGGTGATCGCCATCTTGTACTGCGCCCAGGTCGTCCAGATCGGCCTGGCGAAAAGCTCTTCGGGCGGCGCGCTCGTCGGATAGCCCAGGAAGCGCAGCGCCAGCATGAACGCTCGCGGCAGGCTATCGGCCAGCAGCACGTCGAGCGCGAGCCGAGGCCCCTGCATCACGAGCGGCGCGTCGAAGCCGAGGCCAAACGGCAGCTCCGGCGCGCGCGCCACGATCCGCAGCAGCCCGTCATCGCTGCGCCCAAGCGTCGCCTGAAGCTCGCCCGCGCCCTCTTCGGCCAGGATCGCCGCGCCGCTGGCGTTGAGCCAGAGCGGTGTCGTAATGTTGAGCGTACCGTCGGCGGCGTGATCGTAGGGCATCAGCGGCTCGGAGATCACCTGCTGGCGGTCGAGCGGCCACGTCTGGATCACGCGCTCGCCCTGGCCGTACCAGGGGCCGCCCGGATCGAGCAGCCAGTTGAAGCCGAGCGCGGGCAGCGACTCCGGCCCGATCAGCAGCAGCCGGAAGCCGGTATCGGTCTGCTCGACCTCCAGCGTCAGCCTGATGTGCGGCACGGTGGTACCCAGCGCTAGCAGCAGGCCATCCTCGCGCTGCTCCGTGCTGACGATCGAGGTGACGGACAGCTCAACGCCATAGGCCAGGCCAAATACCGGGAACTGGCCTGACTGGAGGATCGTCTGCGCCTGTCGCTCGAACCGAATCCGGCAGTTCTCCTCGATCACAATCCGCCCAGCCGAGCTGCTTAGTTCAAATTGCATAGCTCCTCACCTGGCTTAGCTAACGGTCCCTTGGGTGTCCGACCGTTCTGCGTTCCGCTAGTGGGTGCGCTGGTCTTTCGGCCCGATACCATGCTCCTGGCCGCGCAGCAGCCGCTGGATATTTGCGCGGTGCAGGTAGAAGACGTAGAACACCGCCACCCAGAGAAACGCGGCGTAGACCGGGTCGAGCCAGCCCCAGAGGGTCATCGCCGTCGCCGTGAGCGCAATCACCACCACATCGACCATCGACGCGACCGAGGGGTAGCCCGACAGCTTATAGACGATCGTCCAGACGATCGCCGCCAGCGCCGTCAGCACGGGCGCGAAGCCCATGACCACGCCGCCCGTTGTGGCGACCGCCTTGCCGCCCTTGAAGCCAAGGAAGACCGGATAGACGTGACCGAGCACCGCGCAGATTCCGACGCCGATTACCACGATCGCTGGAACCTGAAACACCGAGTGCGCCAGGAAGGCGGGCAGCCAGCCTTTGAAAATATCCAGAATCAGCGCGACCACGAAATAGCGAAAGCCCAGCGTCCGCCACACGTTCGACGCGCCCGTGTTGCCGCTGCCCACAGTGCGGAGATCGACGCCCCGCGTTTTGGCAACCAGGAAGCTGAACGGGATCGAGCCAACCAGGTATCCTATAAGCAACAGACCAAGGACTTGCAAAACCATGCGTGCGTACTCCTTGCACAGTGCGCTTATTATACGGGCAAACGCAAGTGCGACGGCGCAGCGCTGGATGGCGGCGATTGCCTGCCGGGGAAACATCCCTTGTATGCTACAATCGTTGTACTCATTTCTCCAGCGGAGGATTCGTGGATTCGCCCCAGCATGTACTTGCGCGCCTCGACGCGATTGGTCAGTCTCTCGCCACCAGCGGTCACGCGCTGGCGCTGGTTGGCCTCGGCTCGGTCGGCGTCGAGCTTGGCCGACTGGATCGCTACTCGGATCTGGACTTCTTTGTGATCGCCGAGGATGGCGCTAAGCCCTGGTTTCTGGAGCAGATCAGATGGCTGTCAGCGGTCGCGCCGATCGCCTACGCCTTCCGCAATACCGGCGATGGCTACAAGGTGCTCTTCGCCGATGGGATATTTTGCGAGTTTGCGATCTTCGAGCGCGCCGAGCTTCGTACCATTCCCTTTACGCAGGGCCGCCTTGTCTGGAAGCGTCCCGACATCGATCACTCCATAGCCGCGCCAGTGGCAGCAGTGCCCCGAACCACGCCGCCCTCAGCCGATTGGCTGATCGGCGAGGCGCTGACGAACCTGTACGTCGGCCTCGGACGCTACCATCGCGGCGAGAAGCTCTCGGCAATGCGGTTTATCCAGCAGTACGCGGTCGATCGCGTGCTTGAGCTTGCGGAGCAGCTAGAAAAAGAGCGTCCGGTGAGTCGCGATCCGTTCTCACCGGAGCGGCGCTATGAGCAGCGATTCCCTGGTATCGCCCAAAAGCTACCGATGTTCATCCAGGGCTACGATCGTAGCCGCGAGTCGGCCCGGGCGATCCTAGCGTTTTTAGCAGAGCATGTGGCGATTAACCAGGCGATGGCCGAGGCGATTCTCGCCCGTTGCCAGGAGCAAGATCAATGAGCGACGATCTCCTGCTGCGAGATGTTACCGAAGCCGACATTCCGATCTTCTTCGAGCAGCAGCGCGACCCCGACGCCAACTATATGGCCGCGTTCACGGCCAAAGATCCGGCGGACTGGGATGCCTTCATGGCGCGATGGGCCAGGATCTTGGGCGACGAGAGCATCGTCAAGCAGACGATCCTCGTCGATGGGCAGGTTGTGGGCAGTGTGTCGAGCTTCGAGCAGTTCGGGGAGCGAGAAGTGAGCTACTGGATCGGCAGGGACTCCTGGGGCAGGGGCATTGCTACCAGGGCGCTCGCAGCGTTTCTTGAGCGCGTCCAGGCCCGCCCGCTGCACGCTCGCGCCGCCAAAGACAATCTCGGCTCGCTGCGGGTGCTGGAAAAATGCGGATTCACGATCTGCGGCGAGGACAAGGGCTTTTCCAACGCACGCGGCACAGAGGTCGAGGAGTTTATCCTGATACTGCCAGCCAGCGAAAGCGGCGACTCGCGCTGATCGGCGTGGGACCTCTAAGGTTTGTGTGTGGTACACTTCTGCTCAGAGGTTGCTGTATGAGTCCTATTCATGCTTCCGTATCTGTAGGCAAGGTGATCCAGAACGCCGTCGTCTTCAACTTTAAGCACTGGCGTGACCCTACTATGAGCGTCGATGATCTTCTTCAAAGCGTGGAGCGCCTGTTTGCATTGCTTGAGGCCCGGCGGATTGACTATCTGCTCGTGGGCGGCATTGCGCTGCTCCAATACATCGAGGGGCGCAATACCGAAGATATTGATCTGATCATGGCGGTATCCGATTTGCAGAAGCTACCCGAAATTCATGTTACCAGCCAGGATACAAATTTTGCGCGCGGAAGATTCGACCAGTTACAAATCGATCTACTTCTCACGCGCAATCCGCTTTTCGATAAGGTACGGCAGCAGTACGCTACCTCCCAGCCATTCGCAGAACGGACCATTCCCTGTGCAACCGTGGAGGGTTTGCTGCTCCTGAAGCTGTATGCGCGCCCATCGCTCTACTGCCAGGGCAACTTCGCCCGCGTTGGCCTGTACGAAAATGATATTGCCACGCTGATGTATAGCTATAAACCCCAGGTAGAGCCGCTTTTTGCTGAACTTGCAGCGCACCTCAGCCCGACAGATCTTGATGAGGTACGGAACATCGTGGCTGAGATTCAGCAACGGATTGCACGCTTCGAGCAAGGGCGAGACAGGACTCACTGATGTGAGGCGCTGGATCATGATGAAGAGCAGAAACAGTTACTATCGAAGGGCAGAAGCCAGGGGTAGGAATTGACAGGTATGCGATGTATTGCGTTTACCGGCTTTCTCGGCAGCGGCAAAACGACGGCGATTCTGGCGGTGGCGCAGGCGCTCGGCGAGCGCGGCGAGCGCGTGGCGATCGTCGAGAACGAGCGCGGGGCGATCGGCGTGGACGGGCCGTACCTTGAGGCTCAGGGCTTGGGCGTGCGCGAGATCAGCGATAGCTGCATCTGCTGCGACATCCAGAGCAATCTCGGCCACACCGTCCGGCTGCTCGACAGCCTCTATCACCCAACCTGGGTGCTGGTCGAGGCCAGCGGCGTGGCGCATCCCGACGAGCTGGCGAACACGATCGAGGACGAGGACATTCAGGGCGCGCTGTGGTCGATGGTCGCGCTGATCGATGCGGTGCGCTTCGATCGCCTGTGGCCTGATATTGGCGGCCTTGGCTACCTGCTGCGCTGGCAGATCGAGCGCGCCGACGTGGCGCTGCTGACCAAGCCCGACGCGGTAAGCGAGACGCAGCTTGAGACGATCGTCGGCGCCTTACGCGAGGTCCGCCCCGATGTGACGCTGCTGCCGATCGTGCTCAGCCAGCCGCGCGCGGGAGCGCAGATCGTCCAAGCGCTGGAGGCGCTCGCCCGATGCTGAAAGCTGGAACCGCCGCGCGTCGTCGCACGTACACCTGGGAGCCTGCCCGGCCCGCCGCCGAAGCCCGCCAGCAGATCGAGGCGCTGCTCCACACGATCGACCGGCTGCTCCAGGAGCGCAATAGCGCCTGGGTCGGCCATGTTAAGATCCTGATCGGCAGCGGCGCTGAGGCGGCGTACGGCTCGATCACCACCGCAGCCGACCAGCCGCGCTGGTCGGGCACGCTCGCCGCGCCGATCCGACAGGCCGAGCTGACGATCTACGCTGCGATCTACACGCTGACCGACGCGCAGGTTGCCGCCGCCGTCGACGAGGCGCTCGACACAGCCGATCTGCCTTTCTGATATGTGAAGTCGGAGCGACAGCCTTTGCGCTGCTGCTCCGCTTTCGCCCCCGGCACTCGTATGCGTCGCCGCTCGCTCAAAACTCGCCTGACCTTATCACACGTATTTGTGACGCTCGCCGGTCTGGCGCTGCTCGGCGTGGCGCTGATCGTCTTTGTGCAGCGCGGCCAGCGTACGCAGGTGCTCGCCAACTTGGCCGCCCAGGCAAACGTGTACGCGGCCTACGCCTCCGAGCTCGCCGCCGACTCCGACACGCTGGCGGGCGTCGCGCCCAACCTGAGCCGCCGCTTCCCGCTACCGCCCGACATCGCCATGCGCGTGCTCGCACCGAACGGCAGTGTGCTCTTTGCCAGCCGCGATCTCGGCACCTTCCCGTCGCGGGCGGCGCTGCCGCTGCTGACCAATCCCCTGCCGATCCAGCCGGTCACGCTTGAGCGCGGGCGGCACTTCGTCGCTCAGCCGATCATCCACGATGGACAGACGATCGGCGTGATCGAGCTGTCGCAAAGCGTGGCGCGCGAGCGAGCGCTGCTTGGCCTGCTACTGATCGCGCTCTTCCCCAGCGCTGCCCTCGCCCTCATCGGCGCGGCGTTGGCCGGGCATCTCCTGGCGAGAAGCCTGGTCCGTCCGCTCAGCGAGCTGGGACAGGTTGCCAGCGCGATCGCCGGGGGCAACGACGCCGCGCGCTCGGAGGATCGGAGCGGCGACGAGATCGGGCAGCTTGCGGCACGGCTGAACAGCATGGCCGACGAGCTTCAAAGTCGGCTGGCGGAGGTCGAGCGTCTGGCGGTTGCGCGCCAGGAGTTTTACCGCGCCGTGTCGCATGAGCTGCGCACGCCGCTGACGGCGATCCGTGGCACCGCCGAAAACCTGGAGGACGATGCCCGACCCGATCAGCAGGCCGATCTCCAGATCATCCAGGCCGAGGCGGCGCGGCTTCAGCGACTTGTGGAAGAGATGCTCCAGCCGCGCGAGTCCGCGCCCGCGCCACTGCGCCGACGCCAGCCGGTCGACCTGACGGCGCTGATCGGCGAGGTTGGACGGATCATGCAGCCCCGCGCCGAGCGCGCGGGCGTCGTGCTGACGACCACGGCGGCGGCGCGGCTGCGAGTCGTCGGCGACCGCGACCGGCTCAAGCAGGCGCTGCTCAACCTGCTGGACAACGCCCTGACCTGGACACCGCCGGGCGGCGCGATCACCGTCGAGGCGCGGCCAGACCGCGCGGATGCCCGTATCGTCGTGTGCGATAGCGGGCCGGGCATTGCGCCTGAGCTGCGCGAGCGCGTCTGGGAGCGCGGCTTCAGCACCACCAACGGCCAGGGCCTTGGCCTGGCGCTGGTCCGTGAAGTCATGGCCGCGCACGACGGCGACGCCAGCGTGCTGGATGGGCAGCAGACTACGATCGCGCTGCGGCTGCCGCTGCTGATCGAGCGCTGAGACAGCAGAAGCTCCAGGCATAGCGCCCGGAGCTTCCGCAGCCTGCGGCCTGTGCCGCCCGACCTGCAAAACTACTTGCTGCCCTGCTCGCCTGCGGGCCGCTCGAATCGCCTGGTCGGCTCAAGACCCAGCGCGACCGTCAGATACGGATCGAGGAAATCGGGGCTGCCGATAAAATCCTCACGCACCACCAGCGCGCTCGTCACCTCCGCAAGCTCGTCATTGTCGGCGCGCATCATCTCGAAGGGCACCAGCGCGGCCTTGCGCTCGCCCAGCACGCGCTCGGCTTTGGCGGCATCCAGCACGATGATCGCGGTGCGGAATGGGCTGGGCGCGCTCGACAGGCCCGGCCCAACCGCCTGGGGATTGCTGCGGCGAACGAAGGTCGACGGGATCTGCGCGCCGGGGCAGCCCATCTCCGGACGCGGCACCGCGCTGCCCAGTCCCGCCGCAGCCCAGTCCTTATGCTGGCGGGCGGCTTGGAGCGCTGTGGCAAGCTTTGTCGTCACCGCTGCGGTCGCGCCTGCCAGCGCGGGCGAGGTTGTCACACAGACCCGCAGCCGGTCGCGGGTGCTGACCAGCAGGCCGCTGTCGAGGGTGAGCTTCGCGCTGGCCGGACTGGCCTCGATGGCGATAAATGCGGCGATCACGATCGCCATGCCGACCAGATGAACGAGAACCGGACGTATGCGTAAACGTGCAAACATGATGCTCTACTCCTTGCTTGCTCAAAGCTGCTGACTGTTACCCGCCGTTCGCGATCCGCACAACCGAATTGAAGTCGCTGCTGGTGGGATACCAACCGGAGTAGGGGCAGTTGTAGTAAATGTTGTGCATGATGCTCTCAGGATAGCAATCGCCGCCGCTGCCGTTGCCATCAAGGAGGCCATACATATGGCCGGTTTCGTGGTTGATCAGCCGTCGATAGACCGTGTAATCGCCGTTGATCGAGGCGTATTTGATATGATTATTTTCCCACATGTAGTGGTAGTGACCGTATGTTGACGACCACGTCGGGCCGTGATGGGTCACGCAGGTGTAGTTACTGCCGCATTTCGGCGTTACATCGAAATAGGCATGATACTCAAGCTCGATCCACAAGTCATCGGAGTAGGCGTCACAGCGAGAGTCCGTCTTCCACAGGTCGACGCGGGTGCCCGCCGTGCCATCCCAGTGGGGCGAGGCGACGACCAGTGTTTCGCGCACTCGTGCTACCAGGGTGGTATCGCTGATCGTCGAGTCGATGTAGGACTCGGCGCAGTAGTCCTCGTCATCTTCGCCGTGGACGGTGGCATCACCACTGGCCCAGTGGAGATTCCACTGGTGGAGCCGCCACGAGCCGCTATC